>JBAULD010001101.1:0-9663 GCA_049578005.1 Polyangiaceae bacterium | reverse complement strand
GACGACAACGTCTCCAACGCGTATTACTTCCGCTTTGTCGTGACCGGATCCGGCGTCGGCTCGGGAAACAAGAAGGAGACTTCGTACGACGTGATTGTCGATTACGTGAATCCGGTTCTGCGCGTCGCTCAGAACTAGCCCGCTGTCGTCTCAGGGAGCAGACGGGGGGGCCGGCTCTGCCCTATGGCTCGCGGCGTGTCCGGAGAAACCCATTCATCGGGCACGCCGCGGAAGGCCGGCGGAACGAGAGAGCCGTAGCGTGTCGACGTTTTCGAAAATGGCTCACCCGCCTCGGCCGGCAGCCTCGATCGCGCAGAGGACGCCGCGCGCTTTGTCCCGCGTCTCTGTCGCTTCGCTGGCCGGGTCGCTCGCCTCGACGATGCCCGCGCCTGCGGTCACCCAGAAGCGCTCGTCTTTGCACACGGCCGTTCGAATGGCGATCGCGAAGTCGAGGTCGCCCCCCTTGGTGACGTAGCCGATCGCGCCGCCGTAGATGCCTCGCGGGCCCGATTCGAGCTCGCGAATGATCTGCATCGCTCGGAGTTTGGGAGCGCCCGAGAGCGTTCCGGCCGGGAACGCCGACCGAAGCACCTCGAGCGGTGGGGTCTCCGCCGGGACACGCCCGGTCACTTCGCTCACGAGGTGCATGACGTGCGAGTAGCGCTCGACCTCCATCTGTCGGACGACGCGCACGCTTCCCGTCTCGGCGACTCGTCCGACGTCGTTGCGGCCCAGGTCGATGAGCATCACGTGCTCGGCGCACTCCTTCGGATTGGCCAGGAGCTCGCGCGCCAGCACGTCGTCCTCCTCTTCGGTTCGGCCTCGCTGCCGGGTCCCTGCGATCGGGCACACCGTCATCTTGTGGTCTTCCAGTCGGACCAACGTCTCGGGGCTCGCCCCGGCGATCTGGGTGCGGGTTCGCTCGCCCGGCGCGGGCGGGAGGTCGAGAAAGTACATATAGGGGCTGGGATTGAGCACGCGCATCGCCCGGTATGCATCGAACGGATCGCGGCCCGCCCTAGGCACGCTGAACTTGCGGGCGAGGACGATCTGAAATGCGTCGCCCGCGGCGATGTAGTCTTGCGCTCGACGCACCGTCGCCTCGTACGCAGCGTCGTCCACATCGACCTCGACGTTCGCGGGCAGCCTGGCGCGGTCCGGTAGCGCGATTGGGGACGGAGGGGGGAGCCGGTCGAGGTGAGCGCGCGCCCGCTCCACGTCTGTGGGGTCGTCCGCAGCGATCGTCACCGTGTGCGAGAGGCCGTCGAAGACGACGATCGTCGCGCCGCCGAAGAACCGGGCCAGGGGAGAGGTCACGCGGGCACCCCAGCCGGGGACTTTGTCGATGACGTGCACCAAGTCCCAAGCGATGTAGCCGACATACGCACGGGCGAAGCGCGCGGCGGGATGGATCGGGTCGTCGCTCTCGTCGGCGGACGGCTCGAAGAGCGAGCGAGCCGCGTCGAGTGCGTCGCGGGCCCCTGGCGCCGGACGCATCCCGTGCGGCAGGCCGTGCGCGCCGACCCAGTGGCCGCTCGCTTGGAGCGTGGCTTCGTGCTTCGGACGATACCCCAGGATGGAATACCGTCCCCATCGCTCGCCTCCGACGACGCTCTCGAGCAGGAACGACGCGGCGTCCCCCGCGGCGCGGCGAAGCGCGGCGTAGGCCCGGACGGGCGTCATGGTGTCGGCAACGAAAGTGGCGATCGCGACCATGATGCCCGAACGAATAGCACGCGTGCGCCGGCAGCGCGGGCCTGTCAGAGGCCCAGAATTCTCCTTGCGCGGGCGGGGTCGGCGGGGTCGCGCCCGATGGAGCGCGCATACGCCGCGGCGCGCGCGACCAGGGGTGCGCTGCCCTCGGCCAGCACTCCCTTGCTCGTGAAGATGTTGTCTTCGAGCCCTACGCGCGCGTGGCCGCCGAGGCGCATCGCCAGCTCGGTCATCGGCTGCTGCCACCTTCCGACGGCGGCCACGCCCCACGTCGCCCCCTCGGGGACCAGCGCGCGCATGAAGTGCACGACGTCCTCGCGCGCCGGAATGGCTCCTTTGATCCCGAGGACGAACTGAAAGTGGAGCGGTCGGGCGATCGCCCCTTCGGCCACGAGCGCGAGAGCTTCTTCGATGTGGCCGACCTCGTAGCATTCGAGTTCCGGAATCGCCCCCGCAGCGCGGATCTGCGCGGCGATTGCACGGATGTCCCGGCGCGAGTTGATGAAGACGTCGTCGCCGAAGTTGATCGTGCCGCAGTTGAGCGTGGCCATCTCGGGCCTGCACGCGAGCGAGCCCGTTCGCTCGTCGATCGACATCCCTACCGCGCCGCCGGTCGAGACCTGAACGATGCAATCGCACTTGCGGCGGATGGCGTCGATGACCTGGGCGAACCGCTCGCCCGACTGGGTGCTTTGGCCCGCTCCGTCGCGCACGTGCAAGTGGATGATCGAAGCGCCGGCGTCGCAGCACCGCGCCGCTTCGTCGGCGATCTCCTGGGGAGTGATCGGAAGATACGGCGTCAGCTCGCGCGTCAGCTCGGCCCCGACGATGGCTGCCGTGAGCACGATGTCTTCGCCAGCGGCGGGGGTGACGATCGCCGAGGTCCCGGGCGCAGGTCCGGCGGGAAGGCCCAGCATGTAGAGCTCTCGCGGCCTTCGTTGCAGCTCGGAAGGAACGACGCACGTACCCACCGCGCGCGCCACGACGATCGGCTCGTCGAGGACGTCTGCCGCGCTTGGCGGCATGCCGCTCGAGCGGATGTTGGATATGACTTTGCGCGCCTCGAAACCAACTTGTCGGCTCGTCTTGCCGACGGACAAAAGCTCGGCCGTGATCTCCACGTAGTCACCCGAAAATACGGGAGCAAGGAACTCGACCCTCTCGTACGCCCGGAAGAGCCCCTCGTCGCCGTCGAGGCGGACGAGGAGCTCGGTCGCGGCGTCGCCGAAGAGGGCAAGCATTCGCGCGCCGTCGACGAGCTCCCCTGCATAGTGCGCGTCTGCGGCGTTCATGCGCTGGCGCAGTGTGACCTTCGTCCCGATCATGGTGGAAAGACCTACCACGAGCCCGGGGGGTAGCCCCGATCCGACCGTATCGTCGGCTACTGTCTAGACTGGGGTCAGCTCCCGAGGTGGATTCGTTCGCGCACGAGCCGCCATGCCGCCGCGCCCGCGTCGACGTCGGCGTCTCGGGCGCGAAGCACGTCCTTCGGCGCCGTCGGGAGCATCTCCGGCCGCCCGATAGCCACGTCGATTTCCCAGTCGCCCGGGGGAACACCGGCGAAGAGCCCATCCACCTGGCCGCGGATGTGCGCCGAGCCGTCCCGAGACACCTCGAACGGCGGGTCCCACGGGCGGACCTCGGTTCCGCGCACGAGAAAGGCTCGGGCTCCGACCGCGCCGGTCACTTCACGGGTCGGAACCGCGTCGAGCTCGAAGTGGCCCCCCCGCCGGAGCACGGTGACGTCACCGGAAGTGGCGAGTGTGTACGGCGGGACGGTCGGCGGCTGAAAGTGCAGGCGAAGTACGAGGAGGCCCCCGGCGACGACGACGGCGGCCGGTGCGACAAGCGCCGCCAGCTTGGAATGGCGCGGGGTGCGAGGGTTCGAGGTCATCGTGGCGTCGGTCTCATGCTATCCTCGTTCACGATGGCGAGCGTTCCGGCGTCCGTCCTTGTTGGCGTCGTCGTAGCCGGCCTTGCGGGTTGCAGCGAATCAAAAGCGCCAACGGGCCGCGGCGATGATCTCAAGATCGATGTCGACGCTTCGGCGGTGAGTTCGCCCGCGGACGTCGGCGACGACGCTTCGACCGAGGACTCGCCCTTCGCGCCGGTCGACGGTCCGTACGGCCCGCTGCCCGACGGCTACAGTCCGCTGGCGGTGTGCGCGCAGTGTGCGTGCGACGGGTCGACGTTCTGCTACGGCGGTTCACCGTCCACGTCGTTCTCGGGCGCGTGCGATCAGACGGCGAACGCGGCGCTGGGCATCGGCTGCCACGCGATCCCCGCGGGGTGCGCGGCCGAGCCGGATTGCGTATGCCTGCTCCAGGCGCTCGGCACGCAAATGCCTTGCTACGCGGCGTGTGCGGACGAGCACAATGGGGGCTTCACTATCTTTTGCGCGCCGTGAACGCTTCGAGGCCCGCTTTGCTGGATCACGCTGACTCGGTCGCTAGTTGCCCGCCGAGCGACGGGCGTGACACACTCAAGTTGTTACCCGTGTACGTGCTCAGGCGGCTCGCCGCGTTGCTGGTCCTGGCACCCCCGCTCTTGCTGCTCGCGAGCGCGGGGGCGACTTGGGGTGCTGCGCCCGTTTCTACGGTCGTGCCGCGCGAGCCGCACGCGCTCGAAGTGCTGCAGCCGGCGGTGGAGCGCGTCGCGGACGACCGGAGCGAGAGCGCCGTCGTTCTCGTGGTGCTCGATGGGGTGCGCTGGCAAGAGGTGTTCGGCGGCGCCGACCGCGCGCTCTCCCGTCAGCACGGCGTCAAGCCGGGCACCTGGGCGAGCGCCCGCGGGCTGATGCCCAACCTGCAGCACATGATCGACACCGAGGGTATGGCCATCGGCGCTCCGGGGCACGGCGAGGAGATCACGACGGGTGGATCCCAGCGCATTTCTCTCCCTTCCTATCGCGAGATCTTCACGGGCCGAAGCGATCCGCTCTGCCAAAGCAACGACTGCGCGCAACCTCTCGGGCGAAGCGTGGCCGACGACGTGTACGACACGAGCGGCCCCGGCGACGTAGCCGTCGTCTCGTCGTGGTCCAACATCGCGCGGGCCGCGTCGGCGGACTCGTCTCGGTTCGTGCTCACGACCGGCCGGAAAGTGGTCGGTCTCGGAGACGTCCTTCGCTCCGATCCGGTGACCGCGTCGCTCCTCGACGCCGGGGCGCGCGCATCTGCGTTTCCAGGCGAAGGAGAGTACCGGCCGGACTCGATCACGGGACGCATCGCGCTCCGATACCTCTCGACGGCTCGCCCCCGCTTTCTCTTCGTGGGCCTTGGAGACTGTGACGAGTACGGCCATCGCAACGACTACCGGGGCTATCTCGCCGCGCTGCACGCAGCCGACGCGTTCTTCGGCGAACTCGAGTCGACGCTCGAGGCGATGGGCGCGCGGGGGAGGCACACGACGGTACTGGTCACGGCGGACCACGGGCGGGCGCGCGACTTTCGCGATCATGGCGTGGGGCACCCGGAGTCGGGCCGCGTCTGGCTCGTCGCCAGTGGCGCCGACGTGCGTGGCCGGGGTCTTGTCGCCGCTTCGCGGCGCCACACGCTCTCGGACATCGCGCCGACCGTGCGCGCGCTCCTCGGGTTCGCGAGCACCGATGGCGGCGAGCCGATCGCCGAGGTCGTGACTCCCGGCGCTCGGTGAGCGCATTTCGGCTGGCCCTCGCGCTCTCCACGCTTCTGGCTTGGTCGGCCGGTTGCAGTCTGCGCTCGGGCCAGGGTCCCGCTTCAGCCGATGTCGACCTCGCTTCGTCTTCGCCGCCGGGACACGATGGTGAATCCGATTCCGCTGCGCCGCCGACCGGCCCAGCCGATGCCGCCGATGCCGACCGTGTCCGGCACCCGCTGCCGCCCATCCCCGGCGATCCCCTCTTCACGAACCTCGCCATCTCCGGATTCCCGCCCGCCGTCGTCTCCGTCCCCAATGGGGCCACCTCCGCCCGCCCTGTCCTCGTCGGTCTGCACGGCAGCGGCGACCGGCCCGACTGGAACTGCGACGCCTGGCGGCACATCACGAGCGCACGGGGATTCATTCTCTGTCTGCGCGGAGCATACGTGCCGTCCGAGTCCACGAAGGACGACCTCCGCTATACGCACCACGGTGGCGCGTATCTGCGGAGCCACCTCGAGGCCGCGCTCGAGGCTCTCGAGCGGCGTTTCGCGGGATACGTCGACGCGGAGCGGCCCGTGATGACGGGCTTCTCGCTGGGTGCCACCGAGATTGGGCAGCTCGCGACGAGCGATCCGGCTCGCTTTCCTCGAGTCGCACAAGTCGAAGGCGGTCACACGGTCTGGACGTCCGCCTCCGTCGGCGCGTTCGCGGCGGGCGGCGGCGCCCGGGTCTTGTTCGCGTGCGGATCGCGCTGGTGCTTGCCGCCTGCCAAAGCTGCTGCGGGTCGGCTCGCCAACAGCGGTGTGGAAGCGCGGGTCGTCTTCGCCGACGTCGGCCACACGACCGCCCGCCCGCTTCAAGAGGCCATCATGCGCGAGCTGGCCTGGTGGCTGGAGGGGGACCGGCGGTGGGCTCCGTTCCCGTGAAGGTCACGTGGTCGCTCGGGCGTCCCGGCGGCCGGTGCGGCTCGACGCCACGATCAGCACGAGCGCGATGATTCCGGCGCCCGTCATCGCTGCGTCCGCCAATAGAACGCCACTTCCCCCCCAGCGGGTGTGCGCGGCTCCGTCGATGCGGGTCATGTACGAAATCGACATATTCACGAGCGAGGCGAGGATGTTGTACTTGGTGGCGATCGCGCCCTTGCCGGCGACTTCGAACGCGAAAGCGCTGAACGCCGCGAACGCGACCGCGTTGAACGCCTGGTACGCGAGCGAGAGGACCGCGTAGGCCGGCGCCGTGTGCGGGGCCAGGGCCATGACGACCGCGCTGGCGGCCGTCAGCCCGCCCCCGAGCGCGTACGCGGACCTCCGGCTCATCCGAGCGGCTAGCCGTCCCCCGCCGAGCGCTCCGACCGCGGAGACCACGCCGCCCAGCGCCCCGGTCGTGACGGCGACGAGCTCGGGAGAAGCCTGCCACTCGTCCGCGATCGCGCCGAATAGATTGCCGGCCGCACCCGAGCCGACGGGGGACACGCAGATGAAGAGCGCCGCGATTCCCCCCGGCGATCGCCAGAGGTCGGCGAGATCGCGGCCAAGGCTCCCGAGCGCCTCCCGAGGCGTTCGCCTCGTCGTCTCTTTCTGCTCGTCGAACAAAAGCAGAGGCAGCGCGCACGCCCCGAGCACGACCCCGATGACGGCGCCGGCGATCGGACCGCCGACCCGCGTGACCAGCGCGAGCGCGGCCCCTCCGCCCACCCCGAGCCCGAGGAACGAGCCGGCCTGGAACCACCCGGCCGCGTGACTTTTGCCCTCTGGGCGCACGCCATGCCCGATCATCCCCTCGCATGCCATTCCCATGAGGGTCAGGCCGAATTGAGACGCGACAACCACGGCCGTCAGTGCGCGCAGCGAAGACTCTTCGATCGGCATGGCCATCGACGCGAACGTACCCGCGGAAACGAGGGCGAGGGCAAGGACGTACCAGCCCTTTCGCGACCAGGTGACGTCGACGATGGGCGCCCAGAGGAACTTTGGGGCATGCGGCAGAAAGGCCGCCGCGACGACCGCCCCGATCGCGCTGACCGCGATGCCGCGCTGCCGGGCGATATTCGGCAGAGCGACGGAAACGAATCCGAACGACGCGCCGTACGGAAGAACGAGAAAGAAGAAATGCCAGGGCTGAGGCGGTCGAATCGTCGGGGCGTGTGAAGGGTTGGCGCGGAGCATCCGGAGGGCTGGTCACGCCGCCGAAGGCGCGTGACGTTCTGGTGACGCACCGTGCCGCGATGTGGGTGCGGTCGTCCAGCGACGACGCGACGATTCTTCTCTCTCGGCATCGATCTGCGCTAGAGGGCGGATTGCCATGTCGATGAAGCGGAGCAAGCAACGGAACTCAGGGTCGGGTCGCGGCTCGGACAGCGACGACGATTCTCCCAGTTGGAGCAAGCCCGAAGGACCCGAGCCCGTCTGGGCCGACGTCGAGTCCAAAGCCGACGCGTCTTTCGTGCCTTTCGTCATGTCGTCGCGGTACGCCAAGGGCGACCTCATTCTGCACGCCAAGTTCGGAAAGGGCCTCGTACTCGGCGCAGAACCGACGCGCATCGAGGTGCTCTTCCAGGACGGCAAGAAAAAGCTCGGCCACTCGGTGGGATAGCGCGCGCGTTGTGGCCCGCCGGCCTGCGGGTCACCCGCCGTGCTAGAGGGGGCACGTGGAAGTTACCGTCAACGGAACACGACAGGACGTGCCCGAAGGGGTGACCGTGCGCGGGCTCGTCGAGCACCTGGGGCTCACGGAAGGACCGGTCGCTGTAGAGATCAATCGCGCGATCGTGCCGCGCGCGCTCCATGCGCAGACGCGCGTCGAGCCCGGCGACGTCGTCGAGATCGTTCACTTCGTCGGCGGGGGCTGACCGGCCCGCTTCGCCCAGGCGACCAGTTCGTCGAGATGGGGCTTGCGGAAGACCGGTCCCAGCGAATGAGCCCGCTCGAGGAGAGCGGGCGCGGCGCCAGCCGTGAAGAACGCGATCGGGAGGGAGCCGAGTTTGCCGCGCATCACAGCGGCGAGGTCGATCCCGGTGCCGTCGGCGAGTTCGACGTCCAGGATCGCGCAGGTGAGGCCGCGGACGTCAGCGGTTTTCGCCGCGGCAAGAGAAGACTCTTCCTCTACGCGGAAGCCCTCGCTCTCGAGCCGCTTCGTCACCGCCCGACGGGCGACGGCCGAGTCGTCGACGAGGAGCACGGTTCGCGTCCAACACGCGCTCACCGCTCCACTATACGAACTTCCGGCCATGCGGGCTAGAGTCCGCGCGCCATGGTCGAGCACTCCTCATCCCCGCCCGTATCGCGCGAATCCGTGCGCGCCCTCTACGATACCCCGCTCTTCGAGCTCCTCGATCGGGCTCGAGCGGTCCACAGGGCGCATCACCCCGAGGATCGAGTGCAGCTCTGCACGCTCCTCAGCGTCAAAACGGGCGGCTGCCCCGAGGACTGCGCGTACTGTCCGCAGTCCAGCCACTACGAGACAGACGTCGGCCCCGCGAAGATGCTCGACGTCGATGAGGTGCTGGCGGCCGCCAAGCGAGCCAAAGCTGCGGGCTCCACGCGGTTCTGCATGGGCGCGGCCTGGCGCGAAGTGAAGGACGGCCCGGCGTTCGACAAGGTCCTGGCGATGGTGCGCGGCGTGAAGGAAGAAGGGCTCGAAGCGTGCGTCACGCTCGGAATGATCACGGCCGCCCAGGCCGCGCGGCTGAAGGACGCGGGGCTCGACGCGTACAACCACAACCTCGATACGAGTCGCCAGCACTACCGATCCATCATCTCGACGCGCAGCTACGACGATCGGCTGGCGACGCTGGCCAACGTCCGAGCTGCGGGCATCACGGTCTGCTGCGGGGGGATCATCGGCATGGGAGAGACCGTCGAGGATCGGTGCGAGATGCTGCACACGCTCGCGAGCCTGGAGCCGCAGCCGGAGAGCGTACCCATCAACGCACTCGTCCCCGTGCGGGGCACGCCGCTCGAACACGCCGAGCCGGTCGACCCGCTCGACCTCGTCCGAATGGTGGCGTGCGCCCGCGTCCTCATGCCGCGCGCGCGCGTCCGCTTGAGCGCGGGCCGAACCCAGCTGACGCGGGAGGCGCAGCTGCTCGCGATGTACGCTGGCGCGAACTCTATTTTCTACGGCGATAAGCTCCTGACGACGCCGAACCCCGACGCCGACGAAGACCGGGACCTCCTACAGCACGCCGGCCTGAAGCCTGTCGCTTTTCGCCGATAGCTTCGGTGCGCCAGGAGAAGCCTGGGTGAGGAGGAAGCCAATGTAGAGCGACTACAGGAGCAGAAACCTCACGGAGCAGCCCAGCGGGTTCGAATCCCGTCCGGTCAAGGA
>JBAULD010001100.1:0-1777 GCA_049578005.1 Polyangiaceae bacterium | reverse complement strand
TTCGTCTGAGCCGATTCGCCGAATGTCAGCGTCGCCCCCGTGTTGTTCACGTAGGTACACGACCAGCTAATCGTGGTTCCTGCGGTGAGCATGAGCGGGGGCGCGTACGGCTTCGGCATGGGCTCGGCCCACTGGTCTGTCTGAAAGAGCGTCTCGCCGGTCGAGGCCGTCGCCGTGAAAGCGGTGGCCCGCTGGTGCATGTGGCTTCCGGACGAGAGGACGTTTACGTCCTGGGGCAGTGTGAAGGTCGACGTCGAAGTGGACGGCTGATCGGTCGGAGGGACCACGAGAAGTCCCTGGTTCAGAAACAGCACGCCTGCGTGCTGGGTGATGACGCCGGGTTTTGCGACGTACATCGTCAGGACGACCTGACTCGTGATGGGTGTTGGCTGCGGGTTCAGATAGTGGACGTTGAGCGTGAAGCCGGTCGTCGGAGGAATCGTGGCGCCGACACCCTCGGGAAAGGTCTGGACCACGTCTTTGCTCTGCGCCACGAACGTGAACGGCTGGAATTGCAGTCCGCCCTGCGGGCACTTCGTCACGGAGGTGTTCGTCGCGTTGGGCTCGTAAAACGCGAACATGTGGTGGGAGCCCTGCGCCATATGAAGCTCGTATGTCTTGATGTCGGCCTGGACCCCGTTGAACGGATTGGCGAAGTCCTGGCACATGTAGACTTCTCCGCCGGGCTGCACGGTGAACGTGTCCATCGTGAGGGTTACCGAATAGGCAATGTCTGGGTCGGCATTCGGCGAAGCGTCGATCACCACGCTGCCGGCGCCATCGGAAGCACCGGCCCCCCAAGCCGCGTCGCTCCCGACGGCGGCGGAGCCGCCGCCCGCATCCGCATTTTCGGGTGCCGTGCTCGCGTTCTTCGCATTCCCGCCATCACTACATCCAAGGGCAGAGAGCCCGAGCATTGCCCATACCCCTACCCAATGCGCTGCTTTCACCGCGTAGTCCCCTTCCCGGATTGGGTCCCCTGATTCCAGTAAGGACGCAAGAATCCTTGGCAAAGTGGTAGCAGAATACGCCGTATGCGCCAGAGGTGGCTTTTCAACCCGTAGGCGCGCCGCGCATTGCTTGCCTGTTCGCGCAGGCTCGACGACCGCGACCGAAGTGCATCCTCGCGCGGGAGACCTCGGGGTGCGATGGCGCGTCCGATGCAGGACAGGGCCGGCGCACGCGAAGCGAAGGAGCGCACCATGGGAGACCTAGAATCGCGCCGCGGAAGGATGCGCGTTCTCGTGACCTGGGGTTCGAAGCGAGGGGGAACCGAGGGCATCGCACGGATGCTCGGGGAGGCGCTGCGGGAAGCTGGGCTCGACGTCGATATCCTTCCACTGGCGAAGGCCGCCGCGGCGAAGGCGTTCGACGCGGCTATCGTCGGCGGTGCGCTCTATGCGAACCGCTGGCATCCGCATGCCCGACGCTTCGTGAACCGCCAGGAGACGAAGTTGCGCGACGTGCCCGTCTGGTTCTTCTCCAGCGGCCCGCTCGACGATTCTGCCGAACGCCAAGTCATTCCGCCCGTCGACCAGGTGCGCGTCTTGATGGACCGCGTCGGAGCGCAGGGCCACGCGACGTTCGGCGGTCGATTGGCGCCCGACGCGCGGGGCTTTCCCGCGAGCGCCATGGCGAAGACGCGCGCTGGAGATTGGCGCCGGCCCGAGCGCATTCGCGGTTGGGCATTGGAGATCGCACGGGCGCTCCCCGTGGCCCGGCCTGGAGTCGCGGTGACGCCCCCTGGGCGTTCTCCGGCTCGGCTCGTCGCACACGG
>JBAULD010001099.1:0-4122 GCA_049578005.1 Polyangiaceae bacterium | reverse complement strand
CGAACGCTGCGGGCAACGGGTCGGGCTCCGGCGTCGCGGGAACCGGGGGTTCGAGTTCAAATGCGTCCGGTACGGGGGGCCAAACCTCCTCGGGTTCGGGTGGCTCCGGATCGCCGAGCATGACGGGTGCCGGTTCTTCCAGTTCGAGCTCCTCCGGGGGGACGGTGGCGACGGCAGGTTCGAGCTCGTCCGGGAGCACGGCAAGCTCCTCCGGGGGCTCGATGACGATGGGCGGCTCCAGCTCGTCCGGCGGCGGACCGGACGGAGGGTCCAGCTCGTCCGGCGGAACGGCCGGCTCGAGCTCGTCGGGCGGCCCGACCGGGGGCTCGAGCTCGTCCGGCGGCGTGATGATGGCCGGCTCGAGTTCATCCGGCGCGGGTTCCGGCGGAGGATCCACTACGTCTTGCGGCGTCACCGCGGCTACGCCGAACGCCTCGACCCAAGCGCAGAAATTGCTTTGCTACATTTACAGCATTTACGGAAAAAGCGTCCTATCGGGACAGCAGGAGACGAGCTGGGCGAACCCGGCCGGAGACATCAGTTGGTACGCCACCAATGGGCTAAAGGATCCAGCCATACTTGGAGGCGACTTTCTGTACCGAGACGGGGGCGACTGCGCGACCGTGACGTCGACGACGACCCGGGCCATTGCTTATTGGAACGCCGGCGGCATTACGATGATCCGGTACCACATGGGAATGCCGGCAGCCGGGCTGACCTGCTCCCAGGATTGCTACACGGGTACGAATTGTGCCGAATCGACACCCGGCACCGACACGCTCGACAACGCCGTCACGGCAGGCACTGCGGAGAACACCTCGCTCAACGCCAAACTCGACTACGTCGCGGTTCAGCTCAAGGCGATGGAAGCCGCAAACGTGCCCGTGCTCTTCGCGCTTTTCCACGAGGCGCAGCCCAATGGGTGGTTCTGGTGGAGCAAGGGGACTGGAGCGCAATACGTCGCCCTTTGGAAGTATGCGTTCGATTACCTGACCAGTACGAAGGGGCTGACCAATATCGTCTGGTTGATGCCGTATAGCGGCCTTTCTGGGGTCACCGCTGCCATTGCCCCTTATTTCCCGGGCAAGGGTATGGTCGATATCTCGGGCCCGGACTATCAAGACGACACGGGGACGTTCGCCAAGGTAAAGGCGGTCGTCGGGACCACGATGCCGATTGCCCTTCACGAATCCAACGCCGTGAACCCGTCGGGTTGGTTCCCAGGATCGCCGTTCGTGCTGTGGAACATCTGGGCTGGCTACCAAACGATGGCGGCTGCCACCGTGAAGGCCGGCTACGCCGATCCGCACACCATCACTCGCGACCTCGTGCCCAACCTCAAGTAGTAGGGGAAGAGCCGTACCGATCGCTTTCGCTGGGAGAATCTGTAAGCATCGGTCGTTCGGCAGGCCGTGTCCAAGCCCGCAGTCATCCTCGTCCCAGCCGCTTTCGCGTTGGCGCTTGCGGTCCTTTTCGTCGTGTTTGTTCATCCAGAGAAGCGGCCGCCGCGGAGCGCAAGGGACACGCAAGAGTCGACGGCGGCTCCCTCGCCGCCGGCCGAGGCCCCAAGGCGGCCCTTGGCGGTATTGCCGGCAACTTCGCCGACCGCACCCGGACTGCAAAGACAGGAACCGGCCGAGGGTGAGCGGCTCGACGAGGCCTCGCTGGTGGCCAGGCTGCGCGATCTGGCGGCGTCGGACCCGACCCTATCCCTGAAATTGGCGCGGGAAGCGGTCGCTCGTTTTCCGAATAGCGCCAACGCGGCTGAATTCGAGTGGAACGTCGTCAAGGCACTCGCGAACATGGAGCGCTACAACGAAGCCGAGCAAGAAGCGCTGGTCATGCTGAGGAGATATCCGGACAATCCCTTTACGGACGACGTCGAGCACCACGTGCTCAATCACCCGCCGAACCCGGCGAACGTGCCCGGCCAGTAGGATGCGTCGTTCCGCCGACGAGTGAGCGCATCCTTCAGGGCAGCGCCGCCTGGGCCAGCGGGTGCACCGAGAGGCGGGGGTCGTTCCGTTGCGCGCCCGTCACGAACGTCTGGTACACAATTGGCCCATGAATGGGCGGCGGAGCCATCGAAATCGTTTGCTGATTCCGCTGGCGCTCGCTTGCGCACTCGTGGCGTGCGGAAGGAAGGGCACTGGCAGCGACGCCCCGGCAGGGCAAGGCGCGAGCACGGGCGCCGTGAAATGGCCGAGGGATGGGACCCCTGGGAAGCCACTCGAGGTGATGCTGATTCCCGCGGACGGGGGAACCGAAGGCGGAACCAAGGCCGATTTCTTGCCGTTGTTCAACGCAATCACGAAGACCGAAGGGCTTTACTTCGACGTGCGCGTTGGCCAGAGCTACAGCTCCGTAGTCGAGGCGATGGCCAACGGTCAGGTCGACGTCGGTTGGTTCGGCGCCGTCTCGTACTTGCAGGCGAAGAAGCGCGCCGGCGCAGAGCTGCTCGCCGTGGCGGTGGAGCACGGCTCGTCCACCTACCTTTCAGGCATTTTCGTCCGCACGGATTCACCACTGCACGGCCTTGCGGATTTGAGAGGGAAGTCGCTGGCGGTGGGAGATCCCTCGTCGACCTCGAGCTTCGCCTTTCCGCTTGTCATGCTGATGGAAGCGGGGGTCGATCCCGTGAGAGACGTCGGCAAGATCATCTTCGCCGGCAGCCATGTCAACTCTCTTGCCGCGTGCGCGGAGGGCCGTGTCGACGCCGGTGCTTCGTCCTTCAACTCGTTCGAGAAGGCCGTGACGGAAAAGAAAATCGCGGCAGATACCCTCCGACCTCTGGCCAAGAGCGACCCGTTGCCAAACCCACCGCTCGCGATGCACCCCGGGCTGGACCCAGAAACGAAGAGGAAGCTCCGCGAAGGGTTTGGGAACGTGCACCAGGCCCCCGGCATCACCCCAGACCAGGTGCGCGGCTACGGCGGTGCGAGGGTCGACCGTTACGACGTAAACTACCCCGAGGCCGAGTTCATGAAAGTTGCGCAGAGGCTGGAGAAGGTCGACGCCATCAGGGACGCCGTCTTGAAAAAAGCAGGGCAGAAATAGCGTATGCTTTCTTGCCACGCCGCCACGAAGCGCTACGCCGACGGAACCGTGGCGTTGGGCGACGTCACGCTGGAGGTCCCGCGGGGTCAGTTTTGCGTCATTCTCGGTTCCTCGGGCGCCGGAAAGTCGACGCTGCTGCGCGCCGCGAACGGTCTCGTACCGCTGAGCTCAGGAACGATCGAGGTGGACGGGACACCGGTCGCGCCTCAGACGTTCGCTCTCGTTCGATCCAAGATCGGCATGGTGCATCAGCAGTTCGGGCTCGTCGATCGCGCCACCGTTCTCGACAACGTACTGGCAGGCGCTCTCGGCAAGGTGTCCACGATCCCTGCCATGTTCGGAATCTTCCCGGAGCGGTATCGCCGTAAAGCGTGCTCGCTTCTCGACGACCTCGGCCTCGACGAGAGCCAGTTGTACCGGCGAGCCTCACAGCTCTCCGGGGGACAGCAGCAGCGCGTCGCGATCGCTCGAGCCTTCATTCTCGATCCCACCGTCGTCCTTGCCGACGAGCCTGTAGCAAGCCTGGACGTCGAGATGAGCCGGACGATCCTGCGCTTGCTGCGCGACACGTCCGCACGCCGTGGAGCGACGGTCCTCTGTAGCCTGCACCAAGTTGGTCTCGCGAAGGAGTTCGCCGACCGAATCGTGGCGATGAGGGGGGGGAGGGTGATCGCCGACGGGTCGCCCTCCGAGCTCGACGAGGCGGCGCTCGAACGTGTGTACTCGATATCGCCCAGAGGCGCTGCGATCCCGGGCTCGTCCGAACGCGCGCGCTCCGGGGCCGACGCGCCCGTACGCCACAAACCGCCGGAAGAATGGAAGCTTCGACAGCCGATCACCACCCGGGCGATTGGCATCGCGCTCGTTGCGTCGCTCCTGCTCGGGCTGTCGGCTGCCCGCACCGAAATTCCGCAAATCATCCTCCTCACCGCGCAGTGGGTCGCGGCCGGGCTTGGACTGCGGGAACACTCCCAGATCGGAAAAGGTCTGGAACGGTTTGCATCGAACGCGCTTCCATTGGTGATTGCAAACGAAACGCTGGTGACCCGCGTCGAGGGGCTGGAC
>JBAULD010001098.1:0-1948 GCA_049578005.1 Polyangiaceae bacterium | reverse complement strand
GCACAAGGCTTCTAGTCGCTGAAGCGGACGTCGTGCTCGCGCGGATCGTCCATCGCCGCGCGAAGCGACGGATGGCTGGAGAGCAGTCGCACACATCGGTTCCAGCGGAGGATTGGGTCCGGAGAATCGGGCCGGAGCCCTTCGGCCTGCTCGAAGAGCGAGAGCGCGTGCTCGAACGCCGTCACGGCGCTGTGAGCCTCGTTCTTTTCGAGATGCGCTTTGGCCGCCCGTTCCCAGGCCACGCCGATGTGGTAGACGCGCTCGTAGTCGTCGGCGAGCCGGTCGAACGCGGCGATCGCTTCTTCGAGCAGGCCTGCCTCCCGCGTCTTGAATCGGTCCGTGGTCGCGAGACCGAGCAGCCGCCAGGCTGCTTGGTTCATCGGATCGACGTCCAGCACGTCACGACAGATGCTCTCGGCCTCCTCAGGCTGGTTCAGGTCGCGGTAATGAGCCGCCCTTGCAATCGCCGACTCGACGTTTGCGAGAGGGAGTCGCTTGAGCGCGTAGCTCATCGGTCCCCCCTAGCTTACTTGGCAGCGTTGCGCTTTGCGACAGGCGAGGCGGCAACCGTTTTTTGCGCGTCTTCCTGGAGCACGGGCAGCCTCGCCTTGGTTTTCGTTTCGGCGCCGGTGAGCTTCCCCAAGAGCCAGCGAACCGGATCGTAGTTGTCGTCGGCGACGCGTTCTTTGAGCGGAATGATCCCGTTGTCGGTGATGTGGATATGCTCCGGGCACACCTCACTGCAACACTTCGTGATGTTGCAGTATCCGATCTTGAACTCGTCTTTGATGAGCTCGCGCCGGTCGAGCGTGTCGAGCGGGTGCATGTCGAGTGTCGCCAGGTGAATCAAGAAGCGCGGCCCCGCGAAGTTCTCCTTGTGGTGGTCGCGGATCACGTGGCAGACGTTCTGGCACAAGAAGCACTCGATGCACTTCCGGAATTCTTGGATGCGATCGATGTCTTGCTGCTGCATTCGCCACGTTCCGTCGGCGTCCCGCGGGCGGGGGCGGAAAGGCGGAATCTTCTTGGCCATCTCGAAGTTGGCCGAGACGTCCGGCACCAAGTCCTTGATGACCGGAAACGAGCGCATCGGGGTCACCGTGATCGGTTGACCTTCTTCGAAGTGCGACATGCGCGTCATGCACATGAGACGTGGCTTACCGTCGATTTCCGCGCCGCACGAGCCGCACCGGCCCGCTTTGCAATTCCAGCGAACCCCGAGCGACGGCTCTTGCTTGGCCTGGATTTCGTGAATGGCGTCGAGGACGACCATCCCCGGATAGGTCTCGACGTCGTACGACTTGAGCTCTCCGCCGTCCGAGTCGCCCCGGAAGACTTTCAGTGTCACCGTCTTGCTGGTCGACATGCTCATCCTTCCTCGAGCACTTTCTGAATCTCCGGCGGCGGATCGGAGCGCGGTACCTCGTCCACCTTGATGCCGTTGGGGCCGCCGCGCACGACCATGTTGACCTTGGAGAGGCGACCCTTGTCCATCTCGGGGAAGTCTTCGCGGGCATGCGCCCCGCGGCTCTCGGTCCGGAGCAACGCGGCGCGGGCCATCGCTTCGCTGACGATCAGCATGTTGCGCATGTCGAACGCCTGGTGCCAGGCCGCGTTGAAATGGCGGTTACCGTCGACTTTGACCCGCGATGTCGCCGTCTTGAGCCGCTCCAGGTGCTCGAGGCCCTTCTTCAGGTCTTCCTCGCTACGAATGATGCCGACGAAGGTCTGCATCTTGTCTTTGAGATCTTCGTGCAAGAGAAATGGATTGGGCCCCTCCGTGCGCTCGAACGGAGCGAGAGCTTCGCGCACCGCCGCTTCGATTTCGTCGGCGTCCAGCGACCGAAAGCGGTTCGCGCTCGCGTACTTTGCCGCGTGCAACCCTGCGATGCGACCGAAGACGAGCAGGTCCGACAGCGAATTGCCCCCCAGCCGATTGGCGCCATGC
>JBAULD010001097.1:0-3742 GCA_049578005.1 Polyangiaceae bacterium | reverse complement strand
GCTCGAGCTTCTCGCGCCGCTCTACGAGCGCGTGGTCGCCGTCGATCGCTCGGTCGAGCAGCTCGCGCTCGCTCGCGAACGCGTCGCGAGGCGTGGCTTCACGAACGTGAGTTTTCTCTGCGCTGAGCTCGACTCCGGGGAGCTCCAGCGCATCGTGGGCGCCGCGGCCGAGGGCGGGAAGCCTCGCGGCGGCGCCGACGCGGTCTTCGCCTCACGCGTGCTTCACCACGCTCCACAACCGGCGAAGGTCGTTGCGCAGCTTGCCGCGCTTTGCGCGCCGGGAGGCGCGTTGGTCGTGCTCGACTATGTCCGCCACGACGACGAATCGATGCGGGATCAGGCCGACGCGTGGCTGGGCTTCGAGCCGGGGGAGCTGCGGCGCTTTGCCCGGTCCGCGGGGCTCGACGACGTCCGCATCATCAAGATTCCCCCGTCGCTGTGCGGCGACGGACCGGACAAACACCTGCCGTGGCAAGCGCTGATCGCTCGGAATCCGTCCGAGGGCGTTCACGGTAACCGTCGACGAAAAGAGGCATGATCATGAAAGAAAGCGCACGCGAAAACTACAAAGTGAAGGACATGAGCCTGGCGGATTGGGGCAGAAAGGAGATCGCGATCGCCGAGAGCGAAATGCCGGGCCTGATGGCGCTTCGCCACGAGTTCGGTCCGACCAAAGCGCTCAAAGGCGCACGCGTCGCGGGCTGCCTTCACATGACCATTCAAACGGCGGTGCTCATCGAGACGCTCCTCGAGCTCGGCGCCGAGGTCACGTGGACGAGCTGCAACATCTTCTCTACCCAGGATCACGCGGCCGCCGCGATCGCCAAGCGTGGAGTTCCCGTTTTCGCGTGGAAGGGCGAGACGGAACAGGAATATTACGAGTGTATCGAGATGCAGCTTCGCGCGTTTTCCGGAGGAAAGGCGCCGAACATGATCCTCGACGACGGAGGCGACCTGACCGCGGTCATCCACGACAAGTATCCGGCCTTCTTCGAAGGCCCCGACCCGATTCGTGGCCTCTCCGAGGAGACGACGACGGGCGTCCATCGTTTGTACGACATGGCGCGCAAGGGGACCCTCAAGGTCCCTGCGATGAACGTCAACGACTCGGTCACCAAGTCGAAGTTCGACAACCTCTACGGTTGTCGCGAGTCTCTCGGCGATGGTCTCAAGCGCGCGACGGGCGTCATGTTCGCGGGCAAGGTCGCCGTGGTGTGCGGATACGGCGACGTGGGTAAGGGCTGCTGCCAGTCGCTACGGGGGCTGGGCGCCCGCGTCGTGGTCACCGAGATCGACCCGATCTGCGCCCTTCAAGCGGCGATGGAGGGTTACCAAGTGGCGACGCTGGAAGAGATCGCCCCGCTGGCGGACATCTTCGTCACCGCGACCGGCTGCGCGAACGTCATCCGCCAAGAGCACATGCGGGCGATGAAAGATCAGGCGATTCTCTGCAACATCGGGCATTTCGACTGCGAGATCGACGTTGCCTGGCTCGAGAAGAACCCCGAGATCAAAGAAGAGAACGTCAAGCCGCAGGTCGATCAGTTCGTCTTTCCGGACGGCAAACGCCTAACCCTCCTCGCGCGGGGCCGACTCGTGAACCTCGGGTGCGCAAACGGTCACCCGTCGTTCGTCATGTCTTCGAGCTTCTCGAATCAGACGATTGCGCAGATCGAACTCTGGCAAAACCACGCGAAGTACAGTCGTCAGGTGTACACACTGCCGAAGAAGCTCGACGAAAAAGTGGCTGCGCTTCACCTGCCCAAGCTCGGAGTGAAGCTGACGAAGCTCACGAAAGAGCAGGCGGAGTACTTGGGTGTATCCGTCGAAGGTCCGTTCAAACCGGAGCACTACCGCTACTAGCGGAGCGGGACGCAACGTCCCCCCGCTCTGCGGGGGGACCTGAGGGGGGTCTTCCACGGGGTCTCGGTTGCGCGCCTCACGTGCTCGCTCCGGAGTTCGTCGGACCGGCTCCCCGTCTAGGCGCACACGGTCGCGAGTCGATCGCGCTCGCGGAGCGTTCTCCTTGGAAGGCGACCGCTCGCGTGGGCATGCCGACCCTATTTCACGACGGCGCGTCCAACCTCGCGGCCTCCGCCAGCTCCTTGGCCCACGCTCGAATCCGCTCTTCGCGCGGTCCCTCGAGCATGATCCGAAGCTTGGGCTCCGTGCCGCTCCAGCGCACGAGCACACGCCCGTCGGCGCCGAGTGCAGAAGCGATCTTGGCCGTCGTCTCCGCCAGACGTCGCATGTCTTCGATCGGCCGGCGCGCGGGCAGTACGACGTTCTCGAGCACCTGCGGCAAGCGTTGCATCGCACTCTTCGCGAGCTCCGAGAGTGGTCGTCCCGTGCGCAGCATCAAGGCGAGCACCTGGAGCGCTGCCAGCATGCCGTCGCCCGTCGACGCGTGGTCGAGGAACACGAGGTGCCCCGATTGCTCGCCGCCCAGGTTGTAACCGCCGGCGCGCATCGCTTCGACGACGTACCGATCGCCCACTTTCGTGCGCACGAGCACGCCTCCGGCGCGCGCCACAGCGTGTTCGAGCCCGAGGTTCGACATCACCGTCGCCACCACGGACTTCTTTCGCAGCGTGCCTTCGGCCAACATGCGCGTCGCACACATCGCCAAGATGTGATCCCCGTCGACGTCATGGCCCTTTTCGTCGACGAGAATGACGCGGTCTGCGTCGCCGTCGAGGGCGATCCCGATCACGGCGCCGCGCCGGATGACCTCCGCGCGGACGTGATCCGGGTGCAAGGCCCCCGACTCTTTGTTGATGTTGACGCCGTTCGGACGGACGCCGATCGCCGTAATCAGCGCTCCGAGCTCCTGGAGCACCAACGGAGCCACCCGATACGCGGCGCCGTGAGCCGCGTCGACGACAACCCGGACGCCGTCGAGCGAGAGATCGCGCGGAAACGTCTGCTTGAGGAAGACGACGTATCGCCCGCGCGCGTCTTCGAGCTTTTCCGCCCTGCCGATGTCCGGGCCGGTGGCGCGGCGGCCGAAGAGCTGGTCGTTGCCCATCAGCTGCTCGATTTCGCTCTCGGCCTCGTCGGGAAGCTTGAAGCCGTCCGAGCCGAAGACTTTGATCCCGTTGTCTTGGTACGGATTGTGGCTGGCGCTGATGACGATCCCGGCGTCGGCGCGCATGCTCACAGTCAAATGTGCGATCGCAGGAGTTGGCATGGGCCCGCAGAGCATCACGCGACCGCCGGCCGCGCATACGCCTCCTGCGATGGCTTGCTCGAGCATGTACCCCGAAACCCTCGTGTCCTTTCCGACGAGGATCCGCGGGATGTGGCTCTTGCCTCGGCCCGCCACGAACGTCACCGCGCGCCCCAACTGGAGGGCGAGCTCGGGGGTCATCGGATGCTCGTTGGCGACGCCGCGGATGCCGTCGGTTCCGAATAACTTGCGCTCGCGGGGCGGCGGCGGCGCGCTGCTTACGGCACGGAGAGAATCGATGTTTTTCATTCCGGCTCGGCTGCGGTGTCTCGGAAGGGGGCCCGGGCGGAGGGCCCCGGCCGCTTCGATTGGGGTTTAGTCGCGGAAGTTGACGAACTGGAGCTCGATTCCGAGGTCGCGGCCACGCACGAGCTGCATGGCGGCCTGCAGGTCGTCTTTGTTCTTCCCGCTGACGCGGACCTGCTCCTCCTGCATCGACGCCTGCACCTTCAATTTCGCCTCCTTGATCGCCTGGACCAAGATGCGGGCTTTGTCGGTTTCGATCCCTTCTTT
>JBAULD010001096.1:0-1835 GCA_049578005.1 Polyangiaceae bacterium | reverse complement strand
GGCGAACGCCGGGGGGACGATGGGCGCGTCGCAGGCCTCGCCGAGCCGAGCCAATGCGCGCCCGAACTGACATGCCAAGTCGACGAACGCCGCCGGGTCGCCGCGTTCGACCGCCGCCGCCGCTCGTACGGCCAAGTCTTCGAGCGACGAAAGGATTCTGTTCGCCCCATCGCTCGCGCGCAGTGCGTGGAAGCGAGAGAGAAGTTCGCTCGTGCGCGCACTGGCGCCCGAGTCGTAGGCAACCAGGTGAACGCCGGTCGGCAGGTCCAACGATTTCACGTTCGCTTCACCGCTCGGGTCGATCGCGTACCGCAGGACGCCGCCGTAAACGCTGGACGCGACATCGACACCGCTGCCGCCGCCCTGAGAGCGCGCGTGCGCTTCGCGGGCGGCGCGAAAGATGCGGGCGCGCGAAACGGGAGCCTGAATGTCTTCGGCGCGGGCGAGCGCTCGAGCACCGAGCGACGCGACTACCGCTGCCGCGCTCGAACCGAGGCCGAGCTTGCGCCCGCGTTCGTCGTACAGCGCCCGGACGTCGGCGTCGGGCGCATCGAGGTCGTCAGCGCCGACGCGCGTCGCGTCGGCCACGGCGTAGCGATCGACGGCCGCCACGATCGCTGGCGCGCCCACGAGCACGGCGTAGGCGCCCGTCAGAACCAGCTTTCCCGGCGCGATCGCCCTCATAGCGCGCCCTCTTGCGGGACGATGCGCGCCCCTTCCCCCGCGTGACCTCGCACGACTCGCAGCACGCCAGGGGCTGCTCTCAGCGTGGACTCCGCGTGGTCGGCGTCGTCCGGGCGGACGAGCACTTTCACGTGCGGACCGGCGTCGATGGTCATGTACGCGGCGAGGCCCCCCTCGCGCAGCGCGCGCACGGCGTCGATGGCCGCGAGCGTCGCACCGTTCCAGTAGATCACCCCTGCGGCCATCGCGCTCGCGTGCATGGCGAGGGCGCTCGCCTCGCTCAGCTCGCCGACTCGAATGAAGTCACGCGCCAGGAGCGCATCGCGCAGCCGCGCGTGAAGCTTGGGGGCTTCCTCGAGCCACGCGTGTGCAAATGGACTGCGGTCCATCGTCCGGCGCATCCCTTCGGTCGAGCCGACCGATTTGGCCCCCTCGGACGCGATGGCGACGAGCACCGTGATGGGCAGGTGCTCCCCTTGGACGACCGGACGCGCCGCGAGCAGAACGCCTTCGGCCCCCTCTGGCGGCCCTGCTTCGAGTTCGACGAAGCCACCGAAGACGCTGCGCGCCGCACTGGCGGAGCTGCGGCGCGCCAGATCGCTCACCCGGGCTGCGTCCCAATCGAGCCCCGCAGCCCGCACGGCGGCAACCGCCAGCGCTGCGAACCCGGACGCGCTCGACGCCAGCCCACTCGCGGCTGGAAAGTCGTTGGTGGAGTCTACCCAGGCGCGGCGATCGTCGCCCGCGGCGCGACGCGCGCGGTCGAGCAAGTCGACGACGCGCTCGTGAGGTCGGCCCGCGACCTCCTCGCCGTCGAGGACGACTCTGTCGTCCGAGTACGACTCGTCGAACCGAACGCGCGTGCGCGTCGCGAAGCCCGCCAACGTGAGCGAAAGGCTCGGCACAGCCGGGAAGTTCCCCGATCCGGCGCGCTTGCCCCAGTACTTGCTGAGGGCAAAATTGGGATGGGCCAGCGCGACCGCTTCGCTCACGGCATCGACTCGCTCTCCAGCGCGTGCACGCGCGTCTCGGGAGCGACGGAGGTCGCAAAACCGTCGAACTTGGCCGCCCTCCACGCCGCGATCACCTGGTCGCCCACGGCCGGCGACGGCACGAGCGCGACGACGCTGCCTCCGCCCCCGGCCCCGGTG
>JBAULD010001095.1:0-6626 GCA_049578005.1 Polyangiaceae bacterium | reverse complement strand
CAGCTGGTCCGTTGCGGTCGAAGTCATCGCCTACCTATGCTTTTTCATTTTTGCCTCGAAGAAACGATCCACGTACATAGCCGCGAGCCTCTGCACGGTGGTCGCCTCCATAGCCATCATTCGCATGAGTTTGACGTTTCCCATTCTCAACTTCGAAGTCGGTCGGGGATTGCTCGGGTTCTTCGTCGGCTCCTTGCTCTTTTTGGCGATTCGCCATTTCAAGACCAAGGGGAACATCAGGACGCTCGCGTGGTCAGGATTCCTCGCGATGCTCGCCATCTTCGGAGTCACCTTCGCGGTCGGCTACGAGAGCTTCATCGGCGATTCGACGATGCCGCTGGTCCTCGTCATCTTTCCATTGTTCATTCTATCGGGACTTGAGATCCACGCCCTCGCGTGGGTCTTGTCGCTGCGTCCGCTCACCTTCCTCGGTGAACTCTCGTACGCGATTTATCTCGTGCACGTGCCCGTGCAGATGGTGATCATCGGCTTTCTCCGCGAGCGGCATCGCGACGTGCCCGTGACGAGCGGGCTTTTCGTCGGCCAGTTCTTCGTGGCCGTGCTCGTCGTGGCGTTTTTCGTTCACCAGTTCTTCGAATTGCCCGCGCGGCGCTGGGTTCGGCGACGCTTCGATTCGCTCGGATCCGGCTGAAGCATCGTGCTTTCGGGGAGCGCGTCAACGATCTTCGTGAGCCGCGGCGCGCAGCAGCGAAAACGCGGAGATGAGAACGACGACGACGACGAGCCACTTCACCGCGTCGAGGGGCAGTGACCGCACGATCCAGGCCGCCACGAGGACCCCGGGCAAGCCCCCGATCGTGAGTCCCAAAGCTGCCCCGGGTGCGTACGCCCCCCGCGCCACGAAGCGCTCGCTCGCCACGGGCATCAAGAAGGCGCACGAGCCCATCATGATCGGGAATGCGGCCGTGGGGTTCATGCCGAGGAGGCTCACCAGCACCATGCACGGTCCGTAGAGGCCGACGCCCAGGGTCATGCAAGCGCCCAATACGAAGTTGCCCCCGATCGCCAGCGCCAGGCGTGCTCCGCGCAGCGCGAGCGCGTCGCCGCCGGCAGGGAGGACGTGAAAGAGTTGGGCGCACAGCATCGAGGCGGCGGCGACGAGCGCGACGCCGAGCCCTAGTTGAATCCGGCGCTTGGGCCATGCGGAGACGAACCCGGCGCCCAGCCAAGCGCCCGCCACGGAAGCGGCGATCATCAGCGCCAGCGTCCTGCCGTCGACGCGCACGATCGCGACGTAGATGAACGCCTGCGCGAGGGTCGGGATCGTGTGGCCGACGTTCAACGTTCCCGGGATGAGGCGATCGGGGACGACTTTGCGCAGGCGAAGGAGCGACGTGGTCGTCGCGAACGATCCGACCCCGAGCGTGTCGAAGAAGTCGGTCACGAGGCCGACGAACGCGTCGTAGGCCGTCGGGACAGGGAAGCGATGCGGCTCGCCCGCACGAAGCGCGGCGATCCACCGATAGACGAACGCCGCCCCCAGGAGGCCCAGCGCAAGGAGAATCCCCGTCCCGATCACGCCTTGCACCGTACGTCGTTTGGGGGCTCCCCCTTTCCGGGAATCGACGGCGTTCATCCGGAAATCAGTCGCCGACGACGCTGCACGTCGAATGGCCCGCGATAAATCGCGAGCTCAGGCGTTCGGCACGCCCGTTGCGTAGCGCCGTCCACAATTTTTTTACCGCACCGAGGAGATTCATGAGACTGCCCATCCGAAAGCCATTCGTTGGCTCCGTGTTGCTCGCCGCCGTGGCTGGTTCGACTTCACTCGCACTGACCGAAGCAGGCTGTTCCTCCAGGACGGGTTCGCCCGAGCCGGCAGCCAGCAACGGTTCGTCCGTCCCGAGCGCTGCGGCAACCGACAACACCGGCAGCGTCGGGTTGCAGCTGCAACTGCCCGGCGGCGTGGGAGTCAATACGGCCTCGTGGACCATCACTGGACCGAACGGCGCTTCGACCGTCGTGCAGACCGGGACCGTCAACGTCCAGAACAGCCAGTCGATCAGCTTCCTCGTCGGCGGCATTCCAGTGGGCAGCGGCTACACGGTCACGTTGAATGCGACGGCCACGGACGGCGTCACGAGCTGCGTCGGATCGGGAACATTCAGCACCACCGCTCGGACGACGACCGCTGTGACCGTCCTCCTCCAGTGCACCCAGCCGCCTTCCGAGGCTGGCTCGGTTCAGATCAACGGGTCGGCGTACAGCTGCGCGTCGGTCAGCTCGATCGCGGCCAGTCCGTCGGAAGTCAACGTGGGGGCTACGGCGGCCCTCAGCGCGACGGCCTCGGGTCCGGGCGCCGACGGCGGAGCCATCTCCTACGCGTGGTCCGCGCCGAGCGGCACGTTCGACACGCCGAACGCCGCAAACGCAAACTTCAGCTGCACGACCGCCGGTCCGGTCACCGTGACGCTGACCGTGACCGACGGCCTCGTGCCCGACGGCGGCGCGTGCAACCCGGCGCTCAGCACCCAGTCCGTTACGATCCAGTGCGACGCTCTCGTCGGGCAAGCTCTCGTCACGTCCCTCGGCGCGGGCGTCTTCCCGACCACGGTCGTCATCAACCAGGGCACGGCCATCGGCGAGGGATCGCTCAACGGCGCCACGCCGTTCATGCTGAACAACCTCGCGGCCGACCCGAACAACAGCCAGACGATCGCGACGAATGACGGAGGCGCGCCGTTCCTCGCCACGGGCATCGTCCCCGATCCCGCGTTCGGATTCTGCAACTACTCGGCGGACGGCGGGGCGCCCACCCGAATCAACCACGTGACGGGATCCAAGTTCGAGACTTCTCCTGAAGCCGGAACCGCGGACCCGATGGTGCCCTTGGCCCCCGCTTACTTCCCGCTCGTCTACAATTCTGCCGTGACGACCAGCGACAACGCATTCGGCGGCAAGTCGCCGATCTTCGGCCTCTTCGACTGGCGCCCGAAAGACATCGACGAGGCCCTCCTCGCGGCCGAGTCCGACGACAACGGCAAGACCTGGTACTTCATGCAGCTCGTGCTCGAGCTCAACCCGGACTACACGAACCCGATCAGCGGCGGCTACAACCCTGCCGGAGCGACGGGCTGCCCCGCGACCGTCAACAGCACGAATGCCAATTACGTCTCGGCCAACGGTTCCCAGGCCGACGACGGATGGGGCCACGCGGCGATCATCCAGCTTCCCGGCGTGGGCAACTCCAAGACCGGGCAGTTTCTCTACATGCTCGACCGCAACACCAACAACCTCCCCGACTCAGGCGTCGAGATCGTCGACGGGGCCCCACTTTGGGTCATCAGCCTCGCGCCCGGGAGCACCCTCGGCGGAGGCACGTCGCCGAAGTTCCCGATCTGGAACACCAACTTCGTCGTGGGCGATGGCGGCAATACAAGCAACAACGACATCAAGTCGATTAGCTCGACGCTGAACCAGACGCCCGACTCCGGCTCCCCAATCACCGTCACGCAGACGGTGGGCCTCGTCGATCCGGACGGCATCATGGCCGTCTTCCCGACCTCGCCGACGGCCGCAGCGGGCTCCCCGGTGACCGTGCTCTGGGTTCAGAAGATCCTGAACGGCGACAACACGGCTCCGACCGCGCTGCCCGTCTCGCAGCAGTGCACCGCGGCGCCCTTCAGCGGCAAGGTCAACCACGACATCGCGACCGTTCGTCTCGCGACGACGACGGACGGAGTTCACTTCACCGACCTCGGACCGGTCAGCGGCCTGAGCGACCCGACGACCGTGGATTACAACAAGACTCGCTGGGTGAGCCCGCGCGGCACGTTGATCGACGTCAACGGCAACGGGAGTCTCTGGGGGTTGTACTTCGCGGCCGGAAACTGCCTCGACGGCGACTCCGACGCGTTCCACTACATCGGGTATGCAGAGTCGGCCGACATGGCCCACTGGACCGTCTACAACGACATCAACAGCCCGATCGCGTCGATCAACCCGATCACGACGAGGAATCAGGCTGGCGGCGCGACCGTGACCATCCCGGCCAACCCGCCGATCGTCCCGACGCAGGCCTGGTTCGCCGAGCGTCTGTACGCGCCGACCGCGGTGCAGATCGACTCGACGCACCTCAGCATGACGTTCGCCGGATACGGAGTCCAGACGCCGAACAACGACTTGCTCGAGTACCGGCAGATCGGAAACGTCGTCCTGACCGTGAGCAAGCCGCTTCCTGCGGGCGTGCCGAACAACATCAACGCCCATCCGTAGTCGTTCGCGGGTTCGTCGCGGCAGTTCCCTCACCGGGCCCGGAGCCCCCTTTCGCAAGTGCGAGGGAGCTCCTGACCCGGCGGGGACGAGCTCTCTACGAGAGCCTTCGGTCGTCAGTCGAAGACCGCCTCAACTGCCGACGGCGTATCGGCCGCCCAGAATGCTTTCGTGCGCGGGTTTGCGCGACACCACGCGACCGAGCGCGAGTCGAGCGCGCAAGATCGTGCCCTTGGCCCAATCGGCCGCCGGCGACGTCCCCACGGGGCGCGGCGAAAGGCCGAGGCGCCGGAGCTCGTAGTTTGCCTGATGCGCGGCCTTTCTTCGCATCGTCGCGCGGGTGTAATAGGTGAAGCTCACCGACACGGACACGTTGTCCCCGTTCTTCACCCAGTGGCCGGCGGTCGTCGGCATATACGCGCCCGTGCCCGGACCGGCCTCGAACACGTGCGCGCGCTTCTGCTTTTCGTCGTCCAACGAGACGAGGTCGCGAGACAGCTTGGCGTGGAACAGCTCGAGCGCCTCTTCGCTCACCACCGCCCGGTCCAGCGGATCGAAGACGTGAATCGTCTTTCTTCCAAGCACCTGCAAAATGAAGTTGTGCTCGTGATCGATGTGGAACGGCGTGATCGCGTTGGGAGAGGTCACGAAAATCCAGGCGGCTCGGTGGCACATGCCGGGATCCTTCGGACTCACCATCGGCTGCACGTAGTCGAGCACCTCGTCGACGAAGCGCCGATACAAGGCGTCGTTCTGTACGTTGTGGAGCGCCATCCACGCTTTCGCGCTCTCGATGGACCGGATGGTCTCTTCGACCGACAGCGCCGCGGGATGGGTCTCCGGAGCATTCACGAAGCTCGCATCCGCTTTCGCGGCGTCGTTGTGCGATCGCACCGAGCCGACTCTTTCGAGGCGGCGCGCCAAGTCGATCAGGCTGCCGAACTCGAGGAGCGGGTGGCCGGCGAGCGTATGGGTCACCGGCATGATGCGCATCGGTTCGAACGTAGCCTGGTCGAAGGCGATACCTGGATTCTTGTACATGTTCATCCCGATGATTCTTGGGAAAATGGCTCTTCGGCGGCATTCGCGATTGGGCGCGAAAAGCGAAGTTATTGCCTTTGGGCCACGATGTCCGACGTGATCGTCGCCATGCCCATCGCGCCCGCGCTCATCGTCGACGAGAGCGAAAGGATGTGAAGGGTGTTTCCTTGCACGCAGTAGCCCTCCATGCTCGCTGTGCCGCCGTTCGCCGAGGTGATCGTGACCGTCGTCCCGGAAATCGAGTACGTGCCTGAGTCGCTCGTAGTCGGCGAACTCGCGCTCGCGCTGCAGTTGCAGTTCGATCCGGAGGTCGTGCAGCTCGTGATGTCGCCTCCGTCGAGCGCGCTCGCCGCCATTCCCAATTGATCGCAGGTGATGGTCACGCCGCCTGACGAGATGCAGCTCATGGGAATGCTCAAGACCACGGTTGCCGACGTGCTGACCGAGCTCGAGTAGGTCATGTCGGCATTGAGCGTGATTGTCCCGGCAGCGCTGACCGAGCTCACCTGGACGGTCTCGCCGGGACAGCTGGCGGAGGCGGTCCCCGGGGAGGCGCTCTCGCACGCATCCACGATCTTCCAGGTGCCCACGACGTTGCTGCCGCCGCACGCGGGGACGCTCCCGCAATGGTCGGCGCCTCCCGCGCCGTTGCTCCCTCCGCTGCTACTACTGCCTCCACATGCGACAAGACACGCAAAGAGTGCGATCCCTGCGTCGACAAAGATTCGTCTGACCATACGATCCAGCATCCCGCAATAGGCCCCGCACCGCTAGAGCCGAAAACGAACCAGCTCGCGATGTGTGGGTTGGCAGCCGCCGCGTGTGCGAGCGCCGAGCACGCCGAGCCGCGAGCTTCACTGGGCTCCGGTCTTCTTGCACGTCGGGCTGCAGTTCGGGGGGCCGTCGCACTCTTCACCGAACTGCATCTCCACGATCCCGTCGCCGCAGAACGGGGCCACCGAGCAGCTGTCGGTGCAGATCCCCGGGCCGTAGGCCGTCGCCGCGGGCTGGTCGTTGGCGCCGTTGTCGCACTGCTCCGGCGGGTTCTGCACGGTGCCGTCGCCGCAGTACGGCGCCCATTTGCACCCCGGCCCGCAGACCATCGAGTTCTTGACTCCGTAGGTCGCGAGGTTGGTGCCGTCGTCGCATTGCTCGCCGAACGCGGATTCGACGACCCCGTCTCCGCAGCTCGGCGCCGGCGTGCAATCGGTGGTGCAGACCCCCGGTCCGTACGCGGTCGCGGCAGCGACGTTGTTCGCCCCGTTGTCGCACTTCTCGTCGCTGGCGACGATGCCGTCGCCGCACGTGCTCTTGCACTGCGAGACCGTGTGCACGAATCCGCTCAGTGTCAG
>JBAULD010001094.1:0-4955 GCA_049578005.1 Polyangiaceae bacterium | reverse complement strand
CCCGTTCAATCACCCAGTCGAACCCCGGCTAGCGCACTCTTCACGTCTGCGCCCAGCCAGACAATCGCGTGCAATGCCTCGAGAAGCGGCACTCCCCGAACACCCCGCTCCTGAGCAAATCGCCACGCCGTTTGGATAGCTGGATATCCCTCGGTCAGCTCACCCGCGTCGAGCATCTCTGCTGCTACCCTCTCGGGAGCCTTTCCCCGTCCGACGCGCTCGCCGAAGACGCGATTGCGGCCCGCGGCTGCAGTGACGTGGAGATCGCCTATCCCCGACGGTCCGTACACGGTGTCCGCGCGACCGCCGCCGGCCACGACCAGCGCGCGCATCTCCACGATCGACTGCGTGAAGCAGGCTGCGCGGGCGTTGTGCGCGTTCGGGCCCACGAAGCCGTCCCACAGACCCAGCCCTGTCGCGTATGCGTTTTTCAGTGCCGAGCACAACTCGGCTCCGGCGATGTCATTGCTTGCCGTCGCAACCAAGCCATCCCCGGCGAGTGCTTGAGCACACGCCGAGGCGTCGCCCTCTTCTCTGCCGGCAAACTCCATCCACGTCAGCACGCCGCGCGCGATTTCCATCGCCTTGGCTGGCCCAGCTGCGTGCACGAATCGGAGGGCTCGGCCGACGTATTCGCCCACGACGACGTCGATTCGTTCCATCTGCCCGGAGCGCGGCGATTCGAGCAACCCCTTGGTCACGCTGAGCACAGGCACGTCCGGCAGGTCTGCAGCGGCCCGGGTCATAACCGCAATCGCACCCGCCGAACTCACACCGTGGACGACGATCTCCGCGCCTGAAAGCGCCTCCGCCAAGCGCGGGGATCGGTAGAGGCGGATTCCCTCGAGTCGAAGCTTCAGCCGAGGGTGGTCCTCTCCCCGCTCGCACGGCTCGAGCATCGCGTCGTCGAGCCAGGTCCCCCAAAGACGAACGTCGTGACCTCGCCGTCGCGCCACGAACGCCATCGCACTGCCCATGTATCCGGCTCCGAGGACGGTGACCTGCATGATGTATCGATCATACAGTGCTTTGCGCGCGGCACTCGACCGCAGTAGGGTGCGTGCCCCCCGCTCACGCGGGTGAGTGTCCGCCTCCAATGTCGAGTCAAGACCCTCCGCTGGAAACAGGTGTCCGCGCCCCAGCACGCTTCCTCGCCGTCGGCGGTGGGCGGGGGGGCGTCGGAAAAAGCTTGGTCGCGGTCAATCTCGCAGTGTACTTCGCGCAGCTCGGGAAGGAGGTCGTGCTGGTCGACGCCGATCCGGGCGGTGCGAATGTACACTCGCACTTTGGGCTGAACGCGGCGCGTGTGGAACCCGACTTCGACGAGGGCGGCTCCGATGCCCTCCGGCGTGCACTCGTGCCCACGAGCGTACCCGGACTGTCTCTTCTCCCTGCCGCGCACGATGCGGTGACCCGTGGACCTACGCTGCGAGCCGGGCGCAAGACGCGCTGGCTCTCGGTCATTCGGGCGGTCCCCGCCGATTATCTCGTGATCGACGTGGGGTCGGGGCATGGCGATTTTGCCTTGGACCTGATGCAGGCGGCCGATATTCCAATCGCGGTGACGGTTCCCGAACCGCCTGCGATAGAAACGACGTACCGTTTCTTGCGAGCCGCATTTCGGCGACGGCTGCGTGCGGGTCTCGTGCGCGACAAATTGCGATTGGCGCTGTTGGATCGCGCGCTCGCCGATCTCGGCATGTTGCCGGCCCCGATTGAGCTCGTGCGTCGGTTATCGAGAGTGGACAGGTCGCTCAGCGACACGGCGTGGCGCTTCGCGCAGGCAATGCGGATTCAGCTCGTGGTCAATCAGACCCGGGTCCGGACTGATTCGGAGCTCGGGGCTTGGATGAGCGGTCTCGTCGCACGTCACTACGGGATTGCGCTCGACGAGCTCGGACACGTCGAACACGACGATACGGTGTGGCTGACTGTGCGCAGGAACAAGCCGCTTCTTGTCGACAGTCCGACGAGCAAGAGTGCACGGAATGTGGAGCGAATCGCTCGTCGCGTTTTGGCGTTGGCGGCGAGCAAGCCGGGCGAATCGGGAACCCCCGTGCCCATGCCGACCGAAGAGCCGACGCTTTACGCCGTTCTCGGCGTCACGCGGTCGGCGAACGACGAGGAAGTCCGGCGAGCGTACAAGCGGCAGCGGGAAATTTACGCAACGGGGGGTCTGGCCACGGTTTCGCTGCTGGGCGTCGATGAGCTGGCGGCTGCGCAGCGCAAACTGGACGAAGCCTACGACACGCTGCTCGACCCCGTTCGCCGTCGCGCGTACGACCTCTCGACGTTTCCGACGGTCGAGCCCGAAGTCCTCTCCGCGCGGACCACGAGTCCCGCCGTTGCGGCGGAGCAACTGATGCTTCAGCGTGAGCTTCAGCGCGACATCGGTCCGGATACCGAGTTCTCGGGGGCGCTCCTTCGCAAGGTGCGCGAGTCTCTGGGATTGGAGATCGTCGAGATCAGTGCGACGACGAAGATTTCCCGCGCCCATTTGCAAGCAATTGAAGACGAACGATTCGCCGAGCTCCCCGCTTTGGTCTACACGCGCGGTTTTCTGGTCGAACTGGCCAAGCAGCTCCACCTCGATCCTATGCAAGTCCCGAAGACGTACTTGCGCCGGCTGCGGGAGGAGCTCGCCGCGCGCGACAAGGAGTCGGCGTGACAGCAGCCGCAATGCGTGTGAGGTGGAGCGGACGACCGAAGCCGGCCTCTGAACCACTCTTTGTCGCAGCGCTTTTTGTCGTGGCGCTCATTCCCCGTATATACGTCGCTCTTGCGTGGTCCGGTGAGCCGGTTTGGGATGGGCACTACTACGACTTTGGTGCGCGCCGGATCGCGGCGGGGTTTGGATATTCCGACGATCGGACCATTGCCGGGATCTTGGTATGGCACCCTTGGTGCCACTACCCGGTTGGATACAGCGCGTTTCTCGCCGCTTTCTATCGAGTCTTCGGGGCAACTCATGCCGTCGCCGGTGCCGCGAACGCGCTCGTCGGTGCAGCGCTTGCGGTCGTCACGTGGGCGCTCGCGCGTTACGGGCTCTCGCCCGCTCGGGCGCGCGTTGCGGGCTTTCTCGTGGCGGTCCATCCTGGGCTCGTCCTCTATGCAGCGCTCTTGATGAGCGAGCCGCTGGCGGCGCTGCTGACACTCGCTGCGTTCTGGCTGGCGGTGCGCGAGAGCTCTCTCCGCGGACTCGCGGCCGGTGCTTTGGTCTTGGGCGTTGCCGCCCTCGTACGTCCGCAAGCGCTTCTTTGTGCGCCGTTTCTCGCATGGGCGGGGTCAGGCACGATGCGGGGACGCTTGCCTCACGCGGCTGCAGCCTGTGCTCTGGCGCTCGTGCCGGTGCTTCCGTGGACGGTGCGAAACTGCCGGGTGATGGACGGTTGCGCGCTTGTCAGCACGAACGGCGGTTGGAATCTTGCCATCGGCGCATTTCCGCTGGCGACGGGCCGCTTCGAGACGCTGCGCGCGACGGACGGATGTCGCGACGTCACGGGTCAAGTGCAGCAAGACCGCTGTTGGCTCGGGTATGGGATCGAACAGATTCGCGAGCATCCGTGGCATTGGCTCTCGCTGGTCCCCGCCAAGCTTGGATTCACGTTCGACCACGAATCGTTTGCCGTGGAGTATTTGCACGAGGCGATGCCGCAAGTGTGGCCGGAAGACCGCAGAGCGCGAATTCGAGAGTTCACCACGCTTGCGCACCGCATTCTCGTGGCGGCCGCCGCCCTCGGGTGCATTGGGTTTCCGCTCGGACGCTCGGTCCGGCCGCGAGCTCTGGCGACGCAGGCGACCGTACTCATTGTTGCCGCCGCGCTCGGAGGGGTGGCGCTCCTCGCGGACTCGCCGGCGTTTTGGCCGCTGGTCGTCTTCACCGCGATTACGCCTTGGCTTCCGCTCTACGGGCGTCCCCCGTTTCCCCCCGCGCTTCTTCTAGGAGTCGCGCTTCTCGGGACGCTCATCGTGACGCATGCGATCTTCTTCGGCGAAGACCGGTACCACATGGTCGTGACTCCCGTGCTCGCCGTTCTGGCTGCGGGTGCGCTTCGTCGCACGACGGCCGCGTGATTGACGTTGGGCATTCCCTCCGAAGTGCCGTTGTCCGGGGGGCGGGCCCCCGTGCTACCGTGCCATCATGATCGGCCGGCTCACCGGCAAGGTCGTAGCCCAAGAGGCGGACGGTGGCGTGGTGCTCGACGTCGGCGGCGTGGGGTACGAGCTCGCCATTCCACTAGGAACGCTCGGGCGTGCGCACACAGACGACGTGGGCCGCGTCACGCTTTGGGTGCACACGCATGTGCGCGAGGACGCGCTCGCGCTCTTCGGTTTCGCCGACGAGGCCGAGCGCGCGGCCTTTCGTTCGCTCGTGGCCGTCTCGAACGTCGGGCCCAAGATCGCCGTCGCCGTCCTCGGTGCGTTGCCCGCCGCGGAGCTCGCTCGTGCAGTGGCGAGGCGTGACATGGCGGCCTTGACGGGGATTTCTGGGATCGGCAAGAAGATCGCCGAACGGCTGCTGCTCGAGCTTCGCGACAAGCTTCCGATCCCGGTCGCGTCGACTTCCGCCGTGCCGGGCATCGCCGCCTCGCGTCGCGAACCGATGGGCGCCGGCGAACGGCTGCGCGGTGCGCTGACGGGGATGGGCTTCAAGCCCGCGGAAGCGGACCGGGTCATCACGACGCTCGGCGAGCGCGACCGAGAGGCCTCGTTCGAGGAAATGCTGCGTGAGGCGCTGGCGCTGTTGGCCAAGTAGGATGAGCTCATGAAGGACGTCATTGCGTTCATCGATTCGAATCGCACGCGTTTCGTGGAGGACCTCGTCGAGTGGGTCCGGATCCCGTCGATCTCGAGCGACCCGACACACGCAGCCGACGTGAAGAAGTGCGCCGACTACCTCGCCACCCAGTTTCGTTCCCTCGGTGCCGCTCGCGTCGAGACGTGGCCCACGGCGG
>JBAULD010001093.1:0-2013 GCA_049578005.1 Polyangiaceae bacterium | reverse complement strand
CATGATCGCAGCCACCAATCGCGACCTGGAAACCGAAGTCGAAGAGAAGCGATTTCGTGAGGACTTGTTTTACCGAATCAACGTCGTGCGCGTGCACGTTCCACCCCTTCGGGCGCGCGGCAGTGACATCCTCCTCTTGGCCCAGTACTTCCTCGAGCGATATGCCGCGCAGAGCCGCCGAACGGTCGTGGGCATGACGAGCGCAACTGCGGACAAGCTCCTCAGCTATCCGTGGCCCGGCAACGTTCGGGAGTTGCAGAACTGCATCGAGCGCGCGGTCGCCTTGGCCCAGTTCGATCAGATCGGCGTCGACGACCTCCCCGAGAAGATCAAGGACTACAAGACAGCGCGCATCAGCATCGAGTCGAACGACCCCTCCGAGCTATTGCCGATGGAAGAAGTGGAGCGCCGCTATATTCTCAAGGTGCTCGAGTCGGTCGGAGGCAACAAGACGCTCGCGGCGCAGGTCCTTGGGTTCGACCGGCGCACGCTCTATCGAAAGCTCGAGCGCGTTCGGGATCCGGGCCACCGCGAGCACCGCGCCGCTGGCGGCTCCGACCGAGTCCCAGGCGGCGACGAAGTGCCGAGAGGCAACCGCTCCTCGTAAAGAGGAACCCAGCGCCCTCCGCGAGCCCCGGCGACGCGTTCGGCGCGGTCGCGGCGGGTCCGGCGCGGCAGGTTCGCTGGTCGCTCGCTCGAGACGGCTGCAGCACTACGACAAATCGTCGCAAGTCGCTACGTCGTGGCAGTTTTGCCAAAGGCGACTGGCAGGAGGACTACACACCACGAACGGCATTCGGATCCGCACGGTACCACAGCCCATCCGGCATGCGCTCTGCAGGCTTTGGCGAATAGCTTTGGCGAATAGGCGGGACGATATGCCTGACACAAGCGACATCATGGAAGGACGACGGATTCTCATCATCGACGACGATCGCAACATATGCGAAGTCCTCGAAGCCGAGCTCAAAAAGCGTGGTTTCGAAGCGATCGCGACGACATCCCCCGAAGATGCCCTGCGGCGTTTGGCGGAGGACGATTTCAGTCTCGCGCTCACGGACATCAACATGAATGGAATGAGCGGCGTCGACTTGTGTAGACAGATCGTCGAAAGTCGCGAGGATTTACCAGTCGTCGTGATGACGGCCTATGGCAGCATGGAGACGGCGATTGCCGCGATTCGCGCCGGTGCGTACGACTTCGTCACGAAGCCTTTCGACATGGACGGCCTGGTTTTGACGATGGACCGCGCCGTCAAGCACCGCGCTCTTCGTGAGGAGGTCAAAAGATTGAGGCGAGTGGTCGTCGATCACCAAAAATTCGACGACATTCTCGGTACGAGTCCGGCCATGAGGAAGATGTACGACCTCGCCGCCCGGGTCGCGGAGACCGAGACGACGGTACTCATTACTGGCGAAAGCGGTACGGGAAAGGAACTCGTGGCGAAGGCGCTGCACGCGAAGAGCGCCCGCAAGGACGGGCCGTTCGTCGCAATCAATTGCGCCGCGATGCCCGAATCGCTCCTAGAGAGCGAGCTATTCGGACACACGAAAGGAGCCTTCACGGATGCGCGCAGCGCCCGCCTCGGGCTCTTCATCAAGGCGAGCAAGGGGACGCTGCTGCTCGACGAGATAGGAGAGATGCCGGCTGGGATGCAGGCGAAGCTGTTGCGCGCCCTTCAAGAGCGTACGGTGCGTCCCGTCGGGGGCGATCAAGAGCAGCCATTCGACGCGCGAATCATCGCTGCGACCAACCGCGACCTCGAAACGGAGGTCGAGGAGAAGCGATTCCGCGAAGATCTCTTTTATCGCATCAACGTCGTGCGGGTCCATGTCCCGCCGCTACGCGCCAGGGGCAGCGACATTCTGCTCGTCGCACAGCATTTCTTGCAGCGATACCAGTCGACCGGCTCGCCGAGCGTGCTTGGAATCAAGAGCGCGGCCGCGGACAATCTCCTTTCATATCCCTGGCCCGGCAATGTCCGCGAGCTACAGAACTGTATCGAGCGCGCGG
>JBAULD010001092.1:0-11609 GCA_049578005.1 Polyangiaceae bacterium | reverse complement strand
GTGCCGATCTGGGCGACGACCTGAGGGGCTGGCGCGGGAGGAGCTGCCACGGGAGCCTGCCTCGTATTCTCGCGGGTGAGGATCGCCTTCTTCACCTTGTCGATCAGCGTTTGCGTGTCGAACGGCTTGTCGGCGTAATCATCCGCGCCCGCTTCGCGTCCACGGTTGGCGTCGTACGGGTTATACCGGCTGGCGAGCAAGACGATGGCGAGCCTAGGGTCGCGCTCGCGGAGCTCTTTGGCCAGAGCGTAGCCGTCGATTCCTCCTTCGAGGGCTGCGTCGATGACAGCGGCCACCGGGCCTTCGCTCAGGCCTGCCAGCGCCTTCTGCGAGCTGTCGGCCGCAACCACGCGGAAGTCTTCGCCGGCGAAGGTGATCTCGAGCACCTTGCGCATCGTGGTGCTGTCGTCGATGGCGAGCAGGGTCTTGGGCACTGTGGCTTCTCCGCCCCGCCGGCATAGAGCGGGTTTGTGCGATTGTGCGGACGGGGAGCGCGGGGTGTCAAGAACGGTCAGCCGGCGGGGGAGGGAAGGACGACGTAAAAGAGCGCGCCGGCGCTTCGCGATGGGTGGGCGCCGATTTCCCCGCCGGCCGACTCGACCAGGCCGCGGCACACGGCCAGGCCCAGGCCCGTTCCTTCGCCAACTCCCTTCGTGGTAACAAATGGCTCGAAGAGGCGATCGCGCACCTCGGCCGCAATTCCGGGCCCGTCGTCTTCGATTTCGATGCGTACTTGACCGTCCGCGGCGCGTGCCCGAATGACGATTCGACCGCCGCCCCGTCCGGTCGCCGCGATCGCTGCTCCCGCGTTGAGCACGATGTTGAGCAACACCTGCGTCAGCCGAGAGGCCGGCAACGCGACCTCGAGCGAGGCGTCGATATCCGTCTCGATCTGCACCTGGCGAAAGGGCTTGTGTGGGGCCACGAGGCCGACCACGTCCTCGACCACTGCGAGGACGCTTGCCGTGCCGGGCCCCTCGCGCTCGGAATGTCCCCCCTCGGGCCTCGCGAAATCGAGCAGACCCCGGACGACTGCGTGGATGCGTTCGGTCTCGCGACGCATCCGCTGGAGGAAATCTCGCTGCGCTTCCTGAGACAGCTGACCGTCGAGCAGCAGGTCTTGCATTCCCATGAGTGCCGTAATCGGGTTTCCGATCTCGTGGGCGAGCCCAGCCGCCAGTTGCCCCACGCTCGCCATCCGCTCGCTCCGGACGAGCTGCCGCTGCGCCTGAGTGAGTCGGGTCGTCGTCTGCGTTAGCTCTTCGACCTTGAGGATGAGCGCGGCCTCTTCGCGAATCAACCGTTCGGCCATCGCTTGAACGCTCGCGCCGAGATCGATGAGCTCGCGGGCGCCGCTCCTGGGCACGCGCAGCGTCCGGGCTCCGTTTGCGACCCGGTCGGCAGCGTCCACGAGCTGCTCGACAGGGCGAACGATGAGCCGTGTGAGGACGAAGTACGCGAAGACGAGCAGCGCCAAGGCGAAAGTGGCCATGTAGAGCGCGACCAGCCGCACGAGGCGCGATCCGTCGTTTGCCGCTCCTTCCGCGCGAAGATGGGTCACCACGGAGAGGCCGCCCGCGTGGGTCGCAATTTCGAGCGCCCGTCCGGTCGCTCCGCGGACGATCTCCGCCGACTCCCCGAGGCCCAGCGGACTCGGGATCGCGCCGGCCGCGGCGGGCGACCCGACGCACGCGATGCGGGACCCGTCGGCGCCGAATGCGCATGCCGCCTCGATGTCACCAGACCGGGCGCAGACGTCGAGCGCTCGCTCGATCTCGGTCGCTCCGCCTCGGGCTCGCGCGTCGGCGACTTGTACCGCGATGGCGTGGCCGAGGGCGAGCGCCGCATGCTCGCGCGCGCCGAGCATCGTCGCGCGGGTCAAGCTGGCCACCGCGAAGAAAAGCGGAACGAACGCGAGAAGCATCAGCCCGGCGAGCGCCAGGACGATTTGCACTCTCAGCCCCATCTGCACGCCCGGCGGAACCCGGAGCGGCGAGGGGTACTTCATGACGCCCACGTTGCCCGGCGCTACTGCGAATCGGCCGTGATACCGAAGGCTTGCTTGACGGCCAAGGCCACCCCGCCACCAGCGCCGACCGTTTCGGCCAGCACGTCGGTCGCCTTGGCCTTCACTTCGTCGGGTGCCTGACCCATCGCAAATGAACGCCCTGCGAGCTCGAACATGGACACGTCGTTGATCCAGTCGCCGATGCACACCGTGTCCTCGAGTCGCACTCGCTCGCGCTCCGCGATCCAGCGCAGCGCCGTTCCTTTGGTCCCGCCCGCCGCGCGGACGATGACGGCCCAAACGCCGGCGTGCGCCGCTCGTCGTATCGGGAAGCGCGCGACGACCGCTACGGACGAGAGTTGGCTCGCGATGTTCGCGACGACCCCTTCGATTCGATCGAGCGGACCGAGACCGATGACGCCCGTGACGCCGTCGGCGCTGCCCCACAGCGCGTGCTCGAAGACGTCGGTCGCGGGACGCAGGTCCTTCGACCACGTCGTGACGTACTCGACGTAGGGAGCGCCCGCCGGGTCGTGGCCGATGGCATCTTCGGCAAAAACGAACGTAGTCAGCGCCGCCCGCGCCAGAATGTCGCGCAGGAGCCCCGCCTCCGCGCCGCGGACGCCGAGGTGAAGGAGCGTGGCATGGGCACTGGCGTCCACGATGTGGCTACCGTCGGCGCATCCCACGGCACCGCGAATGCCGACGAGCTCAGCGACCCCCCGCGTGCCCGAGTAGAGTCGCCCCGTGATGATGCTGACGGAGATCCCACGGGCGAGCGCCGCCTTCAGCGCGCGCACGTCGTGCGCGTGTGGCCGCCCGTTCACGTCGAGGAGCGTGCCGTCGAGATCGACCGCGAGGAGTCTCGGCCCAATCAAGCAGTCGCGGGGTACACGGAGACCTTGCGCTCGGTCCGCGAGCGCCACTCGTATTTCACGGTCCCGTCGACGAGCGCGAAGAGCGTGAAGTCCTTGCCCAGCCCGACGTTGCGCCCGGCGTGGATGGACGAGCCAACCTGCCGAACGAGAATGCTCCCGGCCGTGACTTGCTCGCCGCCGTAGACTTTGACCCCACGCTTTTGGGAGTTCGAGTCGCGGCCGTTGCGCGTGCTGCCTGCACCTTTTTTGTGAGCCATGATGCTTTTCTCGGTGTCGCTGTCAGGCGACGATGTTGGTGATCTCGAGGGCAGTGAACGGTTGGCGATGGCCGCGCTTGCGGCGGTAGTTCTTCCGACGGCGAAACTTGAAGATGATGATTTTCGGGCCGAGCCCTTGACTGACAATTTTGGCTTCGACCTTGGCGCCGCTGACAGTCGGCTTGCCGAGCTGCAGCGCTTCCCCGTTTACCAGCAGCACATCGTCGAACGTCACCGGGTCGCCGATGCCGCCCGCGAGTTTTTCGACGCGGAGCTTGTCGCCCTTCTCCACTCGGTACTGTTTGCTTCCTGTCTTGAACACGGCGTACATGAGTCCCTCTTGAGGCCGCGTCCCGAGGGACAGCGGCGGGGTGAATCGGGGCCGAGTTTATAAAGGTCCTCGGCCGCTTTGTAAAGGCGGGGACTTCGGGCCTTGCCCACGTTCGGCCGCTTTGCCTCCTTTGCTGCTGCTGCCTCCTTTGCCCCCAGGCTTCGTGCTACTCGGCCCCACGGAGCCGCATGGCGAACTATCTGGCCCTCGTCCTTCACGCGCACTTGCCTTTCGTGCGCCATCCCGAGCACGCGAGGCACCTCGAGGAGCGCTGGTTCTACGAGGCGCTCGTCGAGTGTTACCTTCCCATCCTCGACGCGTTCGATCGTATGGCCGCCGATGGGGTTCCCTTCGCGCTCACGATGAGCGTTACGCCTCCCCTCGCGGCGATGATGCGAGATGATCTGCTCCGGCAGCGCTTTCACGAGCACCTCGCCCGGATCGAGACCCTCGCCGAGCGAGAGATGAAGCGCCTTTGGGGAGACGAGCGCTTCGCGCCCATCGCAACGTTCTACCGCGACCACTTCGCACGGATGCGCGCGGTCTGGGACCGGCATGGCGGGGACGTCCTCGCGGGCCTCGTGCGCCACTGGGACGCGGGGCGCCTCGAGCTCCTCACATGCTCGGCGACGCACTGCTACCTACCCGGAATGCTCCCGGCCCGCGAAGGAATCCGCGCGCAGCTGGTGCTGGGAGTGCGCAGCTTCGAGCGGATCGTCGGCCGCACGCCCACGGGAGCCTGGCTCGCCGAGTGCGCATACCATCCGAGCTTCGACGACGAGATCGCCAGGGCCGGCATTCGCTTTACCATCGTCGATACCCACGGGATCACCAACGCGCGGCCGCGCCCCCCGTTCGGAGTCCATGCGCCCGTCGCCAGCCCGAGTGGCGTTGCCTTCTTCGGCCGCGATGTCGAGTCGAGCCGACAGGTGTGGTCTCGCGACGAGGGCTATCCGGGCGACGCGTACTATCGAGAATTCTACCGCGACATCGGCTTCGACCTGCCGGAAACAGAGCTCATGGGCGAGATCGCCTCGGACGGCTCGCGCCTGATGACCGGACTGAAATATTTCCGAATCACGGGCAAGGACGCCGAGAAGCAGCCATACCAGCCCGGCGTGGCCGCGGAGAAAGCGCGTGAACACGCGGCCGACTTCGTGGCCGAGCGCATCCAGCAGGCGAAGGCGCGTGCCGTCGCGATGCCGGTTCCGCCGATCATCGTCGCGCCGTACGACGCGGAGCTCTACGGGCACTGGTGGTTCGAAGGCCCGATGTTCCTCGAAGCCGTCTTTCGCAAACTGCCCGAAACGGCGGGCGAGCTCGAAGCCATCACGCTGCGCAGGTACCTCGATCGACACCCGGTCTCTGTCCAGGCCACGCCTAGCGCCAGCTCGTGGGGAGCAGGCGGCTACGGCGAAGTATGGGTCGGCCCTGAGGCGGCGTGGACTTGGCGGCACGTGCATCACGCGACGCGATACGCCCATTTTCTGGTGCAAAAGTTCAGGAAGGCCGGAGGGCGCCGGGGCGAGGCGCTCGATCAGCTCGTCCGCGAGCTCCTGCTCCTCCAGTCGAGCGATTGGGCGTTCATCCTGAAGATGGGGACGGTCGCGCGGTACGCGGAGGCTCGCATCCGAGCTCACGTGCACCGCTTACGTCACCTGGGACATCTGGTCGAGACTGGGGTCGTCGAGGGAGCCGACTCGGCTTGGCTCGACGACGTGTGCAGTCGCGACAACTTTCTGGCCCAGCTCACCGGCGACGAGCTCCGCGCGCCTTTCGATGTCTGACCCTCAAGGATGCTAGTGTCGCCGCCGTGGTGCCCCGAATCCAAGGTACGTACACCGCGCTCGTCACCCCCTTTCGCGACGACGCCGCGCAGCCAATCGACTGGAACGCGTTCGACGGACTGCTCGAAGCGCAGATTGCCGGCGGCGTGAGCGGGGTCGTACCCTGCGGGACGACGGGCGAGAGCCCCACGCTCAGCCACGAGGAGCACGCGCAAGTGGTCGAGCGAACCGTCTCGCACGTCAAAGGGCGCGTTCAGGTCATCGCGGGAACTGGATCGAACTCCACACGAGAGGCGGTCGCTCTTTCCCAGCACGCGGCGCGGGCTGGCGCCGATGCCGTGATGGTCGTCGTTCCCTATTACAATCGGCCCACCCAAGAGGGCCTTTATCGTCACTTCGTCGAAGTCGCCAAGAGCGTGCGTGTGCCCGTCGTCATCTACAATATCCCGGCCCGCACCGGCCAAGACCTCGCTCCGGAGACGTTCGCGCGCATCGCGGAGACCGCCCCAAACGTCGTGGCGATCAAGGAAGCGACGGGGAACGTTCTCCGAGCCCAAAAGATCGTGCAATCGATGGGTTCGCGGGTCACGGTGCTCAGCGGCGACGACGCGCTGACGCTGGCGATGATCGCGGTGGGCGCCAAGGGTGTCATCAGCGTGACCTCCAATCTTCTTCCGGCCGAGACGACCCGCGCGACGAGACTCGCCCTCGACGGGAGCGCGGAGGAGGCGCGGCGCGCGCACCTCGCGCTCCTGCCCGTGCACGAGGCGATGTTCATCGAGGCGAGCCCCGCGCCGATCAAGGCCGCGCTGGCGATGCGTCAGCTCTCGACCGACGTCGTGCGTCCTCCGCTCGCGCCTTGTACCGAAGCAACGCGCAAGGCGCTCGCGGGGGCTTTGGAGACCTACGCTCGGGAGCAAACCTGATGCGCCTGGCGGTCGTGGGAGCGAGCGGGCGCATGGGGCGTGCCGTCGTGGCCCTGGCGACCGCCGATGGGATGGAAATCGTCTGCGCGATCGGGACGACCGATGTGGGGCGCGACGCGGGCGAGCTCGCGGGGATCGGACCGATCGGAACCTGCATCGTCGACGGGCTCGAGGCGGTCGAACACGCGCGAGCCGACGTGGTCGTCGATTTCTCCGCCCCGAGCGCCACTCTCGCGCTCGCAGCCATCGCGCCTGTGGCCGGAACCGCCATCGTCAGCGGCACGACCGGCCTCGGCGAAGAAGTGCGCGTCGCGCTCGATCGCGCATCGAAGCGCGTCGCCGTCCTCTGGGAGCCGAACCTGAGCGTCGGCGTGCATCTGCTTCAGCGGCTCGTGGCGCAGGCCGTTGCCGCGCTCCCGGAGTGGGACGTGGAAATCGTCGAGACCCATCACCACGCCAAGGTGGACGCGCCGAGCGGGACCGCGCTGCGACTCTTCGAGGCCGTGCGCGGCGTCCGGCCGGCCGCGCGCATGGTGCACGGGCGGCAGGGCAAGCCAGGGCCACGCGCATCGGACGAGATCGGGATGCACGCCCTCCGCGGCGGTGACATCATCGGCGATCATGTCGTACACGCGATGGGCGGCTCCGAGCGGATCGAGCTCACGCATCGGGCCACGAGTCGCAACGTGTTCGCTCACGGCGCGCTTCGCGCCGCTCGGTGGATCGCCGGGCGCGAGCCCGGCCTCTACGCCCTCGAGGACGTGCTTCGCGTCAGAACCTGACTCGAACGTCGAGCGAGCCGGATCGTGGCTCGATCGCCGGTAGCAGCTCGAATCGGGGCATCGTCGCCGTGCGGGCGGCTTCCTTGTTCTCCGTTTCGGACGAGGGGTGTTCGGTCGCGAGCAGCACGACGCCCGTGCCCGCGAGCACCGCGCCGACGCCCGAGAAAATCCAGGCAAGAGTCGAGGCGGTGATCGCGTCTTTGCCCTTTGTGCAGGCGTCGAGCGATTGAGCGCGGGTCATGTCCGCGCAGACGTCGGTGACGCTCCTCGGAATCTGCTGCCGATCGTTCGTGCTCCTGTTGCTGTCGCCGAGCCAATCCGCCGCCTCGGCTGCGCCCACCACGAGAAACCCCGCCCCTAAGGCCAACGCGGTGTACGCCAGAGCGGAGCGCCCGGACCCGCCACCCGAGCGAGGGGGAGCGCTGAACGGCTCCGAGCGCGATTCCGCCTGCTCCGGGCTTGGAATTGGGCTCGGGGAAGCCATCGGCGAGACGGCCCCGGTCAGCGCGCCGAAGAGACGCGTCGCCAGCTCTTGCATCGACCCGTCGGTAGCGTCTTTCAGCGAATCGGCAAACGTCTCATGCGCGGCGACGCTCGGCTGGCCGCGCGTCCACAGGTGGAGCTCGGCGTCCGCCTGTGCGGCGACGCCTCTGCGTCGTTCCATAGTCCCCCAAATGTAATGGTCTGCCTTGAGCTGGTCGGCGATCCGTTGCAAGCAGGCCGCATCCGGTTTGGCCGGGCACTTGAGGGCAATCGCGAGCGTCTCGAACGATTGGCTGGTTTCGACCAGCGACCACCCCGCCGCCTGCTGGACGCGCCATCGAAGCGCTCGCGTCAGGGCGTCGGCCTGATCGTCGGCGTCTTCCGTCCAGATGGCCAGCACGTATACGGGTACAGTCTTGGCGGTCGGAGGATCGGCCCGCGCCGCCCGGCCCGCGAGACACCAGGCGAACGCCACGAAAACTCCGAGGGCCATCGCGGTCGACCTGTGCATGCGAGAAAAGCCTAGCGCCGTCCCGGGGCACTCGGCAAAAGAGAGTCGCCCCTCGCGCCTCGAAGACCCCCACAATGCGCATCACGGGAGGAATTTATCGCTCGCGCTCTCTTCGTGCCCCCGCCGGTACGGCGACCCGGCCCACGTCCGACCGCGTACGGGAGGCGCTCTTCGGCTCGCTGACGGCAAGGAATGCGGTCGCGGGGGCACGCGTGCTCGATCTCTACGCGGGGACCGGGGCGCTCGGGCTCGAGGCGCTCTCCCGAGGCGCGACGCACGCGACGTTCGTCGAATCGTCTCGCGAGGCCTTGTCGGCGCTCCGCTCGAACGTGACCGCCCTCGGTCTGGAAGGCCAAACGCTCGTCGTCGCGGCCAGTGTCGATCGGGCGGTGGAGCGGCTCGCGCGTCGCGGCCCCTTCGACCTCGTTGTCGCGGACCCGCCTTGGGCGCTCGTGGAATCCGGCGAAGCGCCCCGGCTCGTCGCGCATCTCGTCGGCGCGGCGGTCCTCGCCCCGCAGGCGCTTCTCGTCCTCGAACACTCCTCGCGGACGCGGGCTCCGGCCATCGCGGGCGCCGTTCTCGAGGAGGAGCGACGCTATGGCGACACGGCCCTCGCCATCTACAAACCCGCTATACTCGACCCGTCTCGCGCCCCCCCAGCGAGGACCGCTTCCGAATGAGCTCCCCCTCCAGCCGTCCCCCCGCCGGCGTCCCCGCGTCGGGCGGCAACGTCAAGTACGCCGCCGTCGCTGCGCTGCTCGTCCTCGCCATCGGTGCTTTGTTCACGTGGCGCAGCGTCGCGAGCAAGAGTCCCCCGGCACCCGCCCCCACGGTTCCCCCCCCGGTCGCGTCCGCGGAGCCGGCGGACCCAAAGCTCGAGGAAATCCCTCCACCGCCGCCGGTCGAAGAAAAGGCCGAGGCGGGTCCGGGGGGGCCCCGCGTCGTCTATGTGCAGGCGGGAGGCTGCGACGCCAAGTGCGTCGGGACCGCGCCTCCCGAGCTCACCCAGGCGCTCCAAGTGCGAGGAATGCAGGCCCGTCGCTGTTACAACCAGGCGCTGAGCCAAGACCCGTCGCTCCGCGGACACGTCCAAATCGCCCTGCGCATCGGAACGGCTGGCAACGTCTGCTCGGCCAACGTGTCCGCCAACGACATGCGCACCCCGAACGTCGCGAACTGTGCGGCGCACATTCTCATGGGCGGCAGCTATCCGGCGCCCAAGGGCGGATGCGTCGAGGCGGTCGTGCCGATGTCGTTCGTGCCGCAGGGGCAATGAGGTGCCGGCGCCGGCGGGCCTCCCGGTCGGGGTAGGGTAGCGCGCATGCGCGCTGCGACGAAGCGCCCTTGGGCAATCGCTCACGTGGTGTTTTTGGCACTCTGCGGGGGCGTCACGCTCTTCGGCGGATGCGTCGAGACGCGCCGCTCGCTTGGCGAGGACTGTCTCAAGGACGACGACTGCCTTTCCGGAGTCTGCTCTCAGCTGGTGTGCGCAGCCCTGCCGCCGACCATCGACGCGGCCCTGGTCGCGGACGTGGCCCAGGGCAACGACGCGGGCATGGACGCGATCGACGCGCCCACGGTAGTCGCGGACGAGGACTCGGCCGCCGCCGAAGCGACGCTCGGCAACGACGCGGACCAGACCGCCGACGCGGCGTCTGGCCCCGCCACCGATTCCACGGACGACAGCAGTGGAGAGTGAAGAAGGACGGAAGCTTCGCGGAGTCCTCTTGCAAGTCTCTTACGACGGCTCCGCATTTCACGGTTGGGCACGCCAGCGGGGGGCTAGGACCGTCGAAGAGACGCTATACGGCGCTGTGATCGCGGTCGACCCGCGCGCCGGGCCTATCCGTGGCACGAGCCGCACCGATGCGGGCGTCCATGCCGAAGGGCAGCTCGCGGCGTTCGACGCGGAGCTCGAGATCCCCGCGCGAGGCTGGGCGCTCGGCCTCAACCAACACTTGCCTGACGACGTGGCGGTGCGGGCTGCCCGTTCCGTTCCGGCCGGTTTCGCGCCGCGTTTCGCGTCTCGCGGTAAGCGTTATCGTTATCGGGTGCTCGTCGACCCCGTCCGTGACCCCCATTGGCGGGCGTGTGCGTGGCGCGTTCCGGAGCTCGATCGGGCAGCGATGGCCCGCGAGGCCGAGGCGGCGCGCGGCAAGCACGATTTTGCGAGCTTCCGTGCGATGGGCGACGAGCGAGCGACCACGGTGCGTACGCTGTCGCGAGTGGACATCGAGCAGGAGGACGACCCTCGCATTGTCGCGCTCGTGGTCGAAGGCGACGCTTTCTTGTACCGGATGGTGCGCATCTTGGTTGGCACGATCGTCGACGTCGGCCGAGGGCGTCTCGCGGTGGGGGCCGTCGAGCGTGCCCTCCTCGCACTCGACCGTCGGACCGCCGGAACGACGGCGCCAGCCCACGGTTTAGTGCTCGAGCACGTCTTCGTCGACATGCCGGAAGGCGCCGGCGAGCCATGGCCGCCCTGACGCGACAGGCCCGAGTGCCGGTCCGCGCCGCGGTGGCCGGCGAAGGGACGACGATTGCCGCCCTCTGGCGGGAGTTATGGGATGCCCACGAGGCCTGGGGCGGCTATCCGGGATCGCGCGACCCGCGCGTGTACGCGCAGCTCGCGCGGCGGCTCGACGACGACGCCCGCGCTCGCGCCGGCCATCCCATCCTGGGCCGTCACATCCATCTCGTCTGCGACGTCGGCGGTGTTGCCTGCGGGCAGGTCGAGGGCTGGCTCGAGCAGCATGGGATGGACACGGCCACGCCGCTCACGTGCGAAGTGCGGTCCCTGGTGGTCGCGGAGCGCGTCCGCCGCCTGGGCGCGGGACGAGCCCTGCTCGACGCCCTCGCCAGAGCCGCCGGCAAGCTCACGGGGGGGGGTCCGTGCGTTCTTGCCGCCGAGGTCCTCGAGCGCAATCCCGCCCGCGACTTCTACCAGCGGGTCGGCTACTCACCGGTCGCGTGGAGCGCTCGCATCGAGGCGGAGGCGGGGGCGGCCATTGCCGGTCTTTCGAAAGGATTCACGGCCCGGTTGGCGGTGCCGCGCGACGCGCTCGCGCTCGCCCGTCTCGAATCGATGCTGGCTGCTCGGCGACTCGCTTGCGGCGATGCCCGCTTCGACCGGCCGCGTACTCTCGACGCGACGTTCGTCGCGGCCATCGGCGCTCACATCGCCGCCGAAAAGCATTCCTCGCTTCGCGAACCGGCGACTATGGTGGCCGTCGACCACGCCGGCAAAGTCCGCGGTGCGGCGAGCTTCACAGTCCATTCGCTCGAGCCTCCCTTCGTCCCGATGCGCCGCGCCCTGGTCGGTCGGTTCGCTCTCGACGTCGCAAGCCCACCTCTGCCGCTCGTCGTGCCCCTCGTTGCACTCGCCTGCCAGCTCGGCCGAACGAACGGGGCGATGCAGGTCGAGGTCACCGATCTCTCCGGTCCGGGAACGGCGCTTTACGACGCGGCGCTCGCCACCGGCGCAGAGGCCTGGTCGCGCGTCGTACTCAAGATCCCGTGAGGCGGGATTGCTTGCCCCAAACAAGCATGCGACTACCCTTGTCCACCATGAGGTCACCGGTCCGGCTCGCCGCCGCGTCGTTCGCTCTCGCCATCAGCGCCGTCGCGCCGCGCCTCGGCGCCCAGG
>JBAULD010001091.1:0-1889 GCA_049578005.1 Polyangiaceae bacterium | reverse complement strand
TTCCCAAACACCACGACACGCCCCTTCTCCCCCGCGCGGCCCGCGCGTCCAGCGCGATGCAAAAAATCGACCATATTCCTCGGCTCATCAATAATAAACACATGCTTAATCTCCGGCGAAAAGTCGAGCCCTCTCGACAACAAAGACGTCGTGATTAGCACCTTCGGCGCGTCTTTATCCTCGGAACGAGTAGGATGCACAAGATCGGAAGCAGAAGCGGGAGAAGGAGCAGAACCGACATACGCCGGCGACGCGGGCGACCTCGGATCGCGCATTTTGGCACGCACGCGCAGGAACCCCTCCAAATGGCGATTCGAGAACCGCTCCCGCTGGCCGAGCCCCGCCTGGCTCGTCACGGGCATGTTCGCGACGCCCTGCTCTTCGAGGTAGCGGCTGAGCTCGAGCGCCTTGGTCGTCTTGTTGCAGAACACGAGGACCTTGCTCAGCTGAGCCGCGTCTTTCTTTTCGTCACTGCTGCTGCCAACCATCATAGCGTCCTCTGCCCACACTTTCTTCAGCCGTCGCAGGATGTCTGCAAACTTGTTCCCGCCGGACCAGGCGACGTATTCGGTCTGCAGCGATTTGGGCAGCTTGTGTAGTCGCGGGGAGGCGAGACGCACGAGGGCGGGGTGCGAGTTCGCTAGGTAGTTGTTGAGGGAGGTGGGGATGGTAGCGGAGGTGAGGAGGAGGTGAAAGGGGTAGTTGATCGGCCGCGTGGGCATGAGGGTAGAGTTGAAAGGCGAAAGGGACACGGGGTGGCCGCGCGCCGCGCTAATGTCTGCCAGGAGCTGGCGCGTCGTCTCTTCAAAGTCGGGGTCTGGATAACGGTGACGTTAGTGAGGTAATAAATAAAATGGACGCGACATACCAAAGAGGACGTCCGCCTCGTCGACGACGACCCACTCGATGTTCTCCAGCCCGAGCTCGGAGCGCGCCTTCCACGTGCCTACGTGCGGCATCTTATCACGCCCCCTGCGCAGCTTGCGGTGCTCGGCGTCGGCGGCATCGCCGTCGTCTCCCAGGTCCTGCTGAGGCGGGGCCTCGGACCGATCCCACCCGCGCCCCCTGATCTTCTCGAGCAGCTTCATGGGCGTACCGACGACCACATCGACGGGGTAGCGCTTTTCGTCCGGAGAAGATTGCTCGCTGTCACGTGTAAAGTCCTGGTCGTATACAACGCCGTCCATGTTCATGCCCTTCTTGCCTTTCGACTCCCGCGGCCCGCCCGCTGCCGCCGCCTTCTCGTTCGCCTTGGACGTGCACATCACCCGCAGCTTCACATCCGGATAATGCACCAGGTCCATTCGCGAACCCCGCCAGCTGCCGCGCGAGCTCGTGCGTCGGAGCGAGGATCAGCGCGCGAGGTGCGTGTTCCGTCCGCCGCTTCTGCCCAGTTTGCGTGAGCCCTGAGCAGAAACGCGCCAGGGCCTGCTCCTCCGAGCGCTTGAGGCTCTGCAGCAGCGGGAGGAGGTACGCTATTGACTTTCCTGACCCGGTTTCCGCGGCGAGGAGGAATTGGCGCCAGCCAGTGGTGGGTATGACCTTGGGTTTGGTCTGTGCATCGGCGGTCTGCTGCTGTTCGTCTACCACTTCCAGCTCCTTGCGGCCCTCACCCCCACCGAGCACCCACCGCAGACTCAAGCCCTGGATCGCCGTGGGCTTGGCATCGTGTCCGAACATCTCCCTCAGCGCGTTCACGAACCCGCCCAGCAGCGGGGGCGACGAGAACGTCGTCACCGACTGCTCCATCGCCGGTACTTTCTCTCGCCTCGACGTGCCTTATGCGCGGGGAGAAACGGACGACACCGCTTCGGGAGGATGATAAAATTCCTCCTGGCCAGCTTCGAGCGCCTCGTCGGGAGTGAGCGTGCCTTCCTCCCGGTCCCAAC
>JBAULD010001090.1:0-3182 GCA_049578005.1 Polyangiaceae bacterium | reverse complement strand
AGCTCTATCAGCTCACGGTGCCGCCGACCGCGTTCTGGGTCGGATTGACCCAAGTCAGTCCGGGGAGCATTCGAAACCCACTGGGGACTTGGGCGTGGGACGATCACACGCCCGCCGCAGGCTCCGGCGCTTATACGGCCGAGTGGGCGGAGAGCGAGCCCCTTCGCTTTGGTCAAGGAGGCATGACGCGCGCCTACCTCTATCACGACGACCACACCCCCGAGATCGACGACACGCTCGCGCACGACGAGCCGACCCTCACGGTCTCCGGCACGCTCCCTTACGTCTGCGAGATTCCCCCCGGCGTGGCGCAGTGAATACGCCTCTCGGTAGATGGGCGCCTATTGCTGCGCGCAGTTGTCGAACAAGAAATCCGCCTCGCCGTCGCAGGTTTCTTGGACTTGCGTGCCGTTCGAAAGAAGCTTCGGGGTGGACGGATTCACCATCGTCGGGCAGCTGAGGTGGCCCCAGATTCGGCCTTTGGCGATCGGCGTCACCGGGACGTTGGCGCCTTCGTACTGGAACGTGATGGAGCAGTCGTTCTCGGCGTAGCTCGTGCCGTTTTGCGTGAAGGACGCCTGGATGTCCTTCGAGCCTCCGCTGCCGGCGCTGACGCTGCCGCTCAACTGAACAGTACCGCCCATGGTCCCTCCGAGGGACCCCGTGGCCACGACGTTGAAGCCGCCGGTCACGGCGCAAGCGACCGTGATGTTCCCGTCGAACTGCCCATTCAACTGGGAGCTATTGTCGGCCTGTGTTTGTGGCGTCGTGCCTCCCCTCGGATTTCCGATGAGGAGCTCTTGCTGCGCCACGGCGACACTGCAGTAGTTGTTGCCCATCCCGTCCACGTGTGGACCGAGCATGAAATTGACGTATGCCTCGGGTGGAGGGGCGGTGCTGCTCGAGCAGGCCACGAGTGCGAAGGTAGCGAATAGCGCCGGGCCTGCGGCGTGACGGGCGGCACTAGCTCGATGGTCGCGATGGGTCATCCTGGGCGTCTCCACGATCGAGTGGGCGGGGGCGCGCGAGCATAGCGCGATCGCCCGATGGTGTGCGCGAGTATGTCTGCGGCGGGCGAGACGCGGCATTGTCCCCCCCGGAGACGCGCCCCCCCGCACGCGATCACGCCCGTTCGGCCGCGTCGAACGCTCGCTCCAGATCGGCGCGGAGGTCGCCGGCGTCTTCGAGTCCGACCGACAGCCGGATCAACCCGTCGCCGATCCCGAGGGCGCGCCGCGCGTCCGCCGGGAGGCTCGCGTGCGTCATGATGGCCGGATGCTCGGCGAGCGACTCGACCCCCCCGAGGCTCTCTGCGCACGCGAATACGCGGAGCGCGCGCAAAAAGGCCTGCGCCTGGGCGAGCGATCCATCGAGGTCGAAGCTGATCATGCCCCCCGGACCCTTCATCTGCCGGGCGGCGAGCGCGTGGCCGGCGTGCGAAGGCAGGCCGGGGTAGTGAACGCGGGACACGAGGGGATGCGCCTCGAGCCATCGAGCGATCGCGTGCGCGCTCTCGACGTGCCGTTTCATCCGCACGGCGAGCGTCTTGAGGCCCCGCAGAACGAGGTAGCAGTCGAAGGGGCTCGGTACGGCGCCGACGGCCTTTTGCAGAAAGTGCAATTTCTCGGCGAGGGCGTCATCGCTGGTCATGACCGCTCCGCCGATGACGTCGGAGTGGCCGTTCAGGTATTTCGTCGTCGAGTGGACGACCAGCGTCGCGCCGAGATCGAGAGGCCGCTGGAGAACAGGCGTCGCGAACGTGTTGTCGACGGCGACGGGGATCCCCCGTGAGCGGGCGATCTCTGCGATTGCGGCGACGTCGAGAACCTTGAGCATCGGATTGCTCGGCGTCTCGATCCACACGAGCCGAGTGTTCGGGCGCAGCGACAGGGCGACGCGCGAGGGATCGCTCAGGTCGACGAAGCTCGCTTCGACCCCGAACTGCGCGAGCACCCGCTCGAAGATGCGGAAGGTGCCTCCGTAGACGTCGTCGCTCACGAGCACGTGGTCGCCGCTCCGGAGCGACAGGAGCACCGCGGTCGTTGCCGCACAACCGCTCCCGAACGCAATCGCGTGGCGCGCGCCTTCGAGCGCGGCCAGGCACTGCTCGAGCGCGGTCCGCGTCGGGTTGCCCGCGCGCGAGTAGTCGTAGCCCTTGTGCAAGCCGGGACCGTCTTGGGCGAACGTCGAGGCGAGGACGATGGGTGTCATCACCGCACCGGACACGGGGTCGGGGGCCTGGCCCGCGTGAATGCACAGAGTGTCGAGCGAGGCGCTCGGGGAGGCTGTCATGGGGTAGGGGCGTAGCACGCCGCCTTCAAGCGGCCGGCCGCTTCTCCGGAATGAAGGTCATCGCTCGCTCCGCCATCGCGGCGATCGTGAGCGACGGGTTCACGCCGGGGTTTGCCGAGACGCTCGACCCGTCGACGACGTAGAGCCCTTCGTACCCAAACACGCGGTGACGCTCGTCGATTACGCCCTTTTCGGAGCTCTGCCCCATGCACGCCCCGCCGAGGATGTGGGCGGTCGACGGGCCGCCGAGCACCATCTCCGTGAGCAGGCTCGCGGACACGCCGCCTACTTTTTCGGCGAAGCGCTTCGCGAGGTCCGTCGCCTCCGGCATGAAGGCGAGGGGCGCCTGCGCGGCAGGATCCAACCGGGTGACGAGCCCTCGCCGGAAGCCCGTGAACACGCTCCGCCCCAATCGAAGCGAGATGCACCCCTCGAGCGTTCGCATGTAGAGGAGAACCTGGGCATGCGCCGCGAAGTCGCGCACCGAGAGCGCGCGCAGCCAGCGCCAGGGGTGAGCCGCGAAGCTCCGGAGAGCGCCGGTCAGGCGCCCGAAGACCGTCGCGCCGGGGGCGTGCGGCACCGCCAGGAGCCGGAAGAATCCCGACCCCGACGCGTAGCGAACCGGCTCGACGTGGCTGTCTGCGTCCGTCTCGAGAATCGACGTAATCGCCACGCCTTCGGACATCGTGCCGTCGGTCGGGCTCACCACCGCGATGAGCGACTCGCTGTTCGTCCGGACGAAATCGCCGACCCGCGGCGACAAGCCGGGAAGACCTTTGGGGTCCTCGCGCATTCGAAGAAGAAGCGGTACGGTGCCCATCACGCCGCCCGCGCAAATCACGCGTTCGGCGCTGACCGTGGCCCGTGGCCGCCGGCCTGGGCCCGTTCCC
>JBAULD010001089.1:0-2085 GCA_049578005.1 Polyangiaceae bacterium | reverse complement strand
GTCCAGCGACGCTCGGTCCCGGCGTTCGCGGCGCACGCGCACCTCGGCGGCGAGGGGTCGTTCGTCGCCGTACCGCGGGCCGACGTGTGCGAGGTCCGCTCCCGCCACGACGACCACCCGGCTGGGGCGCGACTCGACGAGCTCGCGCACGCCTTCGATGAAGCGAGCGATGCGGCCGTCGCTGCCGGGGTCCTCGCCGCTGACTTGCTGAGCGCCCAGCCCCGCCAGGATGGGAACGATGCGCACCGGGCGATCTTTGAGCAGGTGCTTCAGGAATACGACCTGAAACTCGAGCGAGTGCTCGCGCTTGTGGTTGATCTGATCGGCATACGGGTCGAACCCGTCGGCGCGGCCGGCGAGCGCGTCGATGCTCGCGAGGTCGGCTTCGACGGTTCCGAGCGGGGTGGCAAACGCCTTGCGACAGAGGGCGAACGGCTGACGCATCGGCGCGTGAGACGTCCCGAAGAGGACGAACGTATCCGCCTCGGGGGACAGCGACGAGGCGAGGGCCCCGTAGGCGTGACCGTATCCGACCGCGCCGCGCCAAGGATCGATGTGCGGCGCCACGAGCGCTACCATGCGGCCGCCGTTCGCCTCGCTCGAGCCGTTCGCCTTGGCGAGGCATCCGTCTTGGAGGTAGCTCTCGAGCGCACGACGCTCGCCGTGATAGGCGCCGCCCGCGTGCGCAGCAGGCCGCACGGTGGCCTCCGCGAACTCTTGCCGGACGCGCGCCAGCGCCTCGCGAAATACGGGGCCTTCCAGAAATAGCCCTTGCTCGAGCTCGTCCGCGAGATGGACGACGACCTCGATCGGGATCGCCTGCCCGAGCTCTTGCGAAGCTTCGCGCGCGATCTCTTCGCAGGTCTGCCGTCCGGAGAAGCGAGCCACGACGGGCACGAGCGGCGGGGGAACGACGGCGTGAGATTGGGAGATTCCCTGCGTGTCGCGCAGCACGAGGACACGCCCGTGGCGCTTGTCGGGGACGACGATCGACTCGACGGGCCGCAGCGCGGGGCGGGAGCGTGCATCCATGGCTTTCCATAGTTTAGCGCCCCGATCGACCTTCGTTCGAGCCGCCCGAGTGACGTCCCCCCGAGCCCCGTGCCCGAGGCGCACCAATCTGCTAGGGGCTAGCGCGCGTGATGCGCCGGAGTCCTCCCTGGGCCCAGTCTCCCGAACGCGCCGAGCTCCTCGCGCTCTATGCAGAGGCAGACGCCTGCGTCGCGGGGAACACCTGCACGTGCTCCGCCGGGGTCGAAAGAGCTCCGGAAGAGGCGCCGTGCTGCCACTTTGCCATCACCGGGCGCGAGCCTCACCCGACGGCGGTGGAGCTCGAGGAAGTCCGCCACGCCATGCGCGGCCTGTCCATTCGAACGTCGCGGCCCAAGCGGCTCCCGCAGGTCGAGCGAGGCGACCTGCGGTCGTGCCCCCTGCTCTCGGACGACGGGGGCTGCCGAATTTACGCTTCGAGACCCTTCGGCTGTCGCACGTTCTTCTGTGACCACGCCGAAGGCCCGTTCGGCGCTCCGGCCCGAATCCCCCGCGCCCGGCTGCTCGAGATCGGCCGACGCATCGCCGCTCTCTCGGCACGCTTCGCGCCGGAGGACCCGCACCCCCGTCCTCTCACGCGCGCTCTGCGTTCTCGGTGACTGTTGCGACGATTCTCCTGGAATTTTAATCAAGTGGCCTTGGGGCATGCGGCTTCGCTCCGAGGCGCCGGCGGGGCATAATCCGGGGGCTGTGTCGCGCACGCTCTCCCGGACGCTCGCGCCGCTGGCTGCCGCTCTCCTTCGCGCTCCGGTCCTCGGTGCGGCGTACCTCCTGGCGATGGCCGCGTGGGCGGCCCAAGGCCCCACCGTCGACGAACGGGTCGGCGGCGCCCAGGCGCGGCAGATCGACGCGGTCGTCCACGGACCGTTCGGGCGCGAGATCACGCGCATGGGGGTCGCGATCGCCGCCGCGGCGATCGTCACGGGGGCGCTGCTCGGATGGGCGGCGGCTGCCCTCGTCTATCTGCGCGATCACCTCGGGGCGCCGCGACCGGGACCGCCGCGGTCGCTCGCGCGCCGGTCGGCGCTCTTGCTC
>JBAULD010001088.1:0-2119 GCA_049578005.1 Polyangiaceae bacterium | reverse complement strand
CGCCCACACGGTTCCCTGATGGTAGGCAAGATCGCGCGCGCGCAAGTCACCGAAGTATTTATCCTTGAAATCGCGATGCCCGGGCGCCAACGACCGCAGCCCCACCGGGGTCGCCAAGCGCTTTCGTACCTCTTCCAGGACCCGCGACCAACGTGATGGGTCGAGTACCTCGTGCGTAAGCGAAATGGCGAGAATTTGATTCGGACGAAAAGAGCAATCGTCCCCATGTTCACCGTCGACGATGTCATAAAGGTAGCCGCCAGCCTCGTACCAAAAACGCTGATTGAAGGAGGCACGCACGCGCTTGGCCTGTTCGGCGTACGGCCGTGAGGCGCTGGCCCCTCGCTCCCCTTCCAGCCAGACAGTCAGGAGGCGCAGCGCGTTGTACCACAGCGCATTGATCTCGACCGCCTTTCCTCGACGCGGGGTCACGACCAAATCTCCAACCTTTGCGTCCATCCACGTAAGCGCGTATCCCGGCGCGCCCTGAGAAAGGAGACCGTCCCGAGGATCCACGCCGATGCAAAAGCGCGTGCCTGCAACGTGACGGTCCGCAATCTCGACGAGCGTCGGTAGGAGAAAGCGGAGCGTGGCGGCGTCGTGGGTATATTCGAGATAGCGGTCGATCGCGTGAAAAAACCAGAGAGAAGCATCTGCCGTGTGATAGAGGCCTTCACTGCCGTGCTCCGGAAACATGTTCGGAATGAGGCCGTCGCGTACGTAATTGGCAAACGTGCGAAGAATGTAGCCAGCTTCCTGCCAACGACCCGTCACGAGCGTAAGCCCCTCAAGGCTGATCATCGTGTCGCGTCCCCAATCCGTGAACCATGGGTAACCCGCAATCACCGTGCGGACGTCATCGCCCGCCGCGTGCGCACGTGCAAGGTCTTCCGCCCGTCCAGCGGGCGTAATCAGAAACTGATCGGCGGCAAGAACCAGCTCGGCAGCCAAGCCGTCCCGTGCGGAGGAAACCGCCGAGGCGATCAGACGTTTGCGACGCTCCCGCTCGGCGAGCTTGGCGAGCGCCGGGGTCAGCGCCTGGACAGTTCTCCACGACTCGGTGGAGGCGACCAAACTCGTAGCCACCCCGGCAGTCAGTGCTACGTGGAAAAAGCCCGGGCTATAAAGCTCGCCCACGGAGTCGTAGCCGCGGGATCGTTCGACTTGGTAGCGCACCTCGCGCATTCGCTTTCGGTCAATCATGAACGCGTTGGGCTCGCGATCGATGAACAGACGAAGCGGCGGGTACCCATCCGCGGCGACTTCGTAGCGGTCCTCCACGACGGTCAGTGCGTACGGGCCGTCCACGGGAGCGTCCAGCGGCCCGTCGTGGGGACGAAACCGGATCCATGGCTCGGTCTCCAATCGGACGGCCAAGTCGCTCGAGATTAGTTCGTAGCTGACTATGACCGTGTTTTGCTGATACGGCATCCAAACTCGGCGTTCGAGAACGACGCCGGGCGCCTCGTAGTGCCAAACAGGCAATCCGTACTCGAGCCGAAACTCGGTGAGCGTCGCGAGCGGCAGCGCGTGGCCATCTTGCAGAGCTCCTGGCCGCGCTCCGAGCTGCACTGCACGACCATCGGCCAGGCGGACCGTTTCACCCAAGTGGGCCAACATAAGCGTCCGGCCCAGCGGAGATGGCAACGCCGCCACGAGCAGTCCATGGAAACGACGTGTGGCGATTCCCGCGAGCGTGCCGGACGCATATCCGCCCATTCCGTTGGTTACGATCCACTCCCTCGTCACATACGGGCTTGTCGGATCGCCTTCGCCCTCCAGTTCTAAGGCGGCTTGGGGGCCGATGGTCGGGCTCGGCACTCGAAGGGTCGCCTCAGTCATTTGGGCTGCTCCGTCGTGAGACCGACCAGCATTGCGCATTCGCCGTTCAAGTTCCAACCTTGCTCCGAGTCGGGTGGTGGCGTCCCATCCCCGCCGTAACGGGGGTTCTCGGAGGACCATAGGAGCTCCCAGCGCATGGAGCGTGGCGGTGCCAACAATGGTTCGGGCACCGACGCGAGTTGCAGGTCGCACCCAAGATTGACGAGTAGAAGCCGATCCTTCGACTCTGTCTCACCGAAGAGGCGAATAGTGAAAGCCTCAGCGCTCAGCACAGCCC
>JBAULD010001087.1:0-8388 GCA_049578005.1 Polyangiaceae bacterium | reverse complement strand
GACAGCCCCTAACCGACTTGCGCCCGCGTCTACGGCCTCCTCGCCAACGATGCGTCGTCCACGAGCAGATGTGCTTCGCCGACGAGAGGACGTGCCTCACCCTACACTCGAGGCAGTCTCGAGGGCTTACGTCGCGTCCGGCCATCATTATATGCATCGATCATGAATCGATTCTCGCGCTTGCCCGAGATCGCCCGAGCGTTCTTTGCCTCCTGAGGAGTGTCGCGAGGCGAACCGACCTAAGGCTGGCCGTGAGGAATGACCTCGAGGTGGCGGCGTTCAAGCTCAATAGGCCTCTCCGATGCCGATCGAGATGGCCGCCGGAATTCCCCCGGCCCCAATTTTATCTCCGAAGAGCGTCGGCTGAAAGCCGTTCGCCGGGTCTCTCTCGTACGCCTGCGTCTCGTTCGCGAAGCCGAGGACCTGCAAGGGCTGGACTCGATAACCGATATCGAGGCGAATGGGGCCGACCGGGGTCTCGTATCGCGCTCCGACCCCGCACGAGAGGTGCATGTGATCGAGCCGAATCGACACTTCGTGAGGCGAGACGTCGCCCATATCGCAGAAGAGCGCGCCGCTGAGCGGGCCGCTCACGCCGAAGCGCAGCTCGTTCGAAAGCTCCCAGAGCGTGAAGCCCCCGACCGGCGTCGAGCATACGCGGGGATCCGGCGTGGCGACCGCATTGGCTGACGTGGTGTTCGCGGGCGCTCCCGAGGGCGGTGGGCACGTGAGCGCCTGCTGCGCGGTGACGTTTGGCAGGAGAAACGGAACGACGCCGTGGGGTGACACACCTCGAAGGACGAAGCCGCGGTTGGACGTGGGCCCTCCGGAAAAGAGGCCCCGGAAGAGGGTGGTCTCGATGTCACGCACCCGCGCGTATCGGTTGGCGAGCGTGACCGCGTCGTCCAGATGATTCTGAACGACATCGCCGTAGTTGGACGCAAAGAGAAATCCCACCGAGGCGCGCGTCGCGAACGTGATTGTGCGGCCCAGGGGAAGATACGTGCGTACTTCCGGCACGATCTTGATGTCGGTCGCGTCGCCGCCGAAGATGCCGCCCGCCACCTGGAGATCGTTGCTGAGGTAAAATCCGGAGTGCGGGTCTTCGACATTGTCTCGGTAGTCGAGGTGGATGCCGAGCTCGGGATATGCGATGATGAGCTGCCGGAGCGCGCTGTCGAGCGGGTCCTTGTAGCTGAACGGATTCTCGAGCTGCGCGTTGTAGCTCAGATTGACGTACAGGTTCTTCCCGAACGTGCGCTCGACGCCGGTGGCCCCTTTGAACTCTAGATAACCTACGACCGCGAGGTCCGGACTTGGCTTGGGCTGCACGAGGAGCGGAAAGACATTGAGCTCGGAGCGGACAAACCCCACCGTCTTGGCCTCGACGAAGCCCGGCTGCCGGAGCTGAACGCGCAGTTTCTCCTCAGGAAACACACGGTTCGGGGCGACGAGGTCGCTGACGCTCGTAGGATAAAGAACGACGCCCGGTGAAAATTCGAAGGAGAAGTCCCGCAGGCCGCCCAAGAAGTCGCGGTCCTGCCATCCTGCGATGAGGTGAAGATCGAGCTTGAGCGCGTCGAACTCGACGCCGCCGCCCAGCCGGGTCTGGCGCAGGCTCGAGGGCTCGACGTGAACGCGAAGCGGGACGGCTCGCGTTTCGGGATGCGACAGATCGGGCTCGATCGTCACGGACGAGAAGACCTCGAGATCGAGCAGGGCCCGGGTGGCGGCGTCGACCCGCAAGGTGGAGTAGGGCTCTCCTTCCTGGATGTCGATCGCGCGCCGCAGCGGCGCTTCGGGGATCTCGGCAGGGAGAGGGCCGCTCGCGTCCGGATCGAGACCCTCGATGACGACCGGACCGAATCGCGCGCTCTCCCCGGGGGTGATCGTGAGCGTCGTGTCCGCCAATCGATGCACGACATCGACATAGCTGTCGCGCTTCACCCTCGCGTACGCGTAGCCGCGATCGGTCAGCGCTTTGCGGACGTCTTGTTCGCACTTCAGGGCACGATCTTCGTCGAAGGGCGCGTTTGGCCGGAGCGCGGCGCGCGCTTCCGTCTGGAGCGCGCTTCGAAGGGGAAGATCGAGGCGCTCGATCCCTGCGAGCGTCAGCTCGCGATTCACCGTGGGGGCCCCCTCCTCGACGACGATCTCGATCCGGACGTGGCCCGGGCGGCTCGTGATCACGCGGCCTGCTCGGGCGTGAGCCGAGTAGTATCCTCGCTCGTGGTAGTAACGCTCGACACGCGCCAAATCCCGCTGGAAGTTGGCGCGGTTGAAGAGATCGTAGTCGTAGACGACTCCCTGGAAGAGACCTAGAAACTTGGGGCTTGCGACGGTCGCGAGTTTGTCTTCGACGGCGGCCTCGTCGAGCGCGTTCGTTCCGAGGACGGCAACGGAGTCCGTCGCGGATTGGCCCGGCGGAAGCTTGGCGCAGGCACCGAGGGTGAGTGCCGGGAGGATGAGCCCCGCCCCGCGTGGGGACCTGAGCGGGGCCGCACCATTCATTCTTTCTCGAGCTGCTTTCGGATTTCAACGAGCTCCGACCGGCGCGCCGCACTCGTTTTGGGATATGCCAGATCGAGCTCATCGAACGCGTCGAGCACGATTTGAGACACGATCAAGCGGGCGTTTTCTTTGTCGTCCGCCGGAACGACGAACCAGGGCGCGCGCCGAGTGCTGGTCGCGGCGATGCACTGCTCGTACGTCTTCATGTACGTCTTCCAGAACTTTCGCTCCGCGACGTCCGCGAGGCTGAACTTCCAGTTCTTTTCCGGATCGTCGATGCGCTCGAGGAAGCGCTTGCGTTGCTCGTCTTTGGAAAGGTGCAGGTAGAATTTGAGGATGCGCGTTCCGTTCTCGTATAGATGTCTCTCCCAGTTGACGATGGATCGATACCGGTCGTGCCATATCGCCTTTTCGTCCAGCGACTCGTCCGGGAGCCCCTCCTTGCGAAGAAGTTCGGGATGGACTCGGACGACGAGCACTTCTTCGTAGTAGGACCGATTGAAGATCCCGATGCGCCCCCGCGCCGGCAGATCCAGCACCGTTCTCCAAAGAAAATCGTGCTCTAGCTCCTCCGCGCTCGGTTGCTTGAAGCCGAACACCTGGCAGCCCTGCGGATTGACCCCCGACATCACGTGCCGGATGGTTCCGTCTTTTCCGGCCGCGTCCATCGCCTGAAAGATGAGGAGAATGGCGTATCGATTGTCGGCATAAAACATCTGCTGCTTCGCGCTCAGCTGCCCGACGTGTTCCTTCAGGATCTCCTCGTACTGCTCTTTCGACGCGTAGACGCGGTCGACCTTGGTCGGCCACTTGTCGAGATCGACGTCGTCGCCTTCCGCCACGCGAAATGACTTGGTCCGAATTTTCATCGCTTTTCGTCTCTTCATGCCCTTCGCTCCACGCGGACCCGACCGAGGGAGTCATCCGATGCCGATATCCGCTTCGCGCTCCATGGTAGAGTCGTATTCGCCGCGGCGCGCGGCGCGATTGCACGTGGCGCGATGGTACAGGGCGCGCTGAGCCGCGGACACCTGCGCCGCCTCACCTCGCCAGATCGAGAGAGCCGGCTCTTGGATGGCGCGCGCGAACGAAAAGGCCAGGGCCCACGGCAATCGCGACCGGAACCGCGCGTTCATCGCGTTCAGCCGCGCCGATGCAAGCTCACCGTCCTGACCTCCCGATAGAAACGCCACGCCGGGAACCGCGGCCGGAACGGCGCGGAGCAGGCACTCGACCGTGGCGTCCGCCACGTCGTCGACGGGCTCTTGCGTCGTGCAGGTCGACCCGGCGAGCACCATATTGGGCTTCAGGATCACCGCTTCGAGTGTAACCCCCTGCGTGTAAAGCTCCGCGAAGAGCGCTCGAAGTACCTTCTCCGTGACCGCGCCGCAGACCGCCATCGAGTGGCCGCCGTCCATGAGAACCTCGGGTTCGACGATCGGGACCAGGTCGGCTTCCTGGCACAACGCCGCATACCGGGAGAGCGCGTGCGTGTTGGCGTCGATGCAAGCGCGGCTGGGAATTCCCGAACCGATGGCAAGAACGGCGCGCCACTTGGCGAAGCGGGCTCCCATCTTGGCGTACTCCGCGAGGCGCTCGCGCAGTCCGTCCAGCCCCTCGGTGACCTTTTCTCCGGGATGACCGGCCATGTCCTTCGCCCCGATGTCGACTTTGATTCCTGGGATAATTCCCAAATCGACGAGGGCTTTGACGAACGGAGTGCCGTCTCGCATGTTCTGACGGATCGTCTCGTCGTAGAGGATGACCCCTCGAATTGACTCGCCGAGCCGCGGTGTCGTGAGGATGAGCTCTCGGTAGGCCCGCCGGCTCTCGACGGTCTGGGGGATCCCCCAGCGAGCAAATCGCTTGTTGCAAGTCCCGTTGCTCTCGTCCATCGCGAGCAGACCCTTGTCGCCCGCGAACAGCGTTCGTGCCGTGTCGACCAACCGGGCTGTGTTCATCGGGTACCTAAGGCGCGGCGTTTGCGCTTGGAAAGGGCCTCGAAACCGGAGACCACGTCGAATAGCTCTTCGTCGATGCCGCCCTGGCGTACGCGGTGAAACGTTTCCTGGAGCGTCTCGAGCGTGTCGTCGATGTTCTTCTCGGCGCGGTCCATCGCCGCGAGCCGGCTTGCGTTCTCGCTGGCGAGCGACTCAACGCTCGCACGAAAGATCGAAACGAACAGGTATTCTCGAACGAGCGCGCCCAGCGTCGCGGTGCCGCCGCCCATCGGCACCTCGGGCAGCGTCTTTTCAGGCCATGGCACCGCGGCGCGCTTCTGGCGCCAGGCTTCGTCCAGGGGTAGCAATCGCTCGCCGACGGGCTCGAAGCCAGCTCCGGGCGTGGGGCGGTTGTAGAAGAGGTGGAGCTCGGTGACTTCCGCGCGATCGTCCCCGGCCTCGGTCTCCACGAGAATCTCAGCTACGAGCGGCGTGATTCCCTCGACCGAGCTCGGCACATCGAAGGATCCCGACGGCGCGAGGCCTACTTCCTTCAACCGCGAGCTCACACGGTTGCCGACTGCCCAAACTCGGACCTTCGGGCGGACGGAGGCGAGCGCTTTTGCCGCGCTTTCCGCGACGACGTCGTTGAACTGGCCGACGAGTCCCTGGTCGGAGCCGAATACGACCGCGCCCACGACGGCGGGATCGACTCGCCCGCTTCGTACCCGTAGCGAAGCGGACGGCTCGGACTCCCGCAGGCACACGCCCAGTCCAATCTCGACGGTATGGCGGTAGTCTGCCAACGCGCGGACGGACCGTTGGTACTGTCCGATGCTCGCAGCGGCGAGTGATTTCATCGTTCGGACGACGGACCGCAGCTCCGTCGCGCTGCGGAGTCGCCGGCGCAGGCTTCCCGCGGTGTCCGTCACGACTTCTTCGCTTCCGCCGCGGCGCCCGCCGGCTCGGTTTTGGCCTTCGCCGCGGCTGGGGGTTCCGGCTTCGGCGCCGGCTTCGGTCGGAACGGCGCGAGTGCGCGTTGAACCAGGTTGACGATGGTCTTCCGGTCGTCTTCGCTCAACTTTGCGTCGGTCGCGAAGCGCGCGCTCACGTCCGTCGGAATGCTAGCCGCCGCGGCGCGCACGGCGTGCTCGGCCTCGGCCATCCGATCGAGCGGAACGGGATCGAAGGCATTCGTCGTCAACCCGAGCAAGACCGCGATCTGTTCGGGCACCGGCACCGGAGCGCCCTCGGGCTGCTTGAGACACGCGCGTATCCGCCGCCCGTGATCGATGGTCGCCCGGGTGGCGGCGTCCAAGCTCGCACCGAACCGCGCGAAGGTCTCGAGCTCTTCGAACTGGGCGTACGCCAACTTGAGGTCGCCCGCGACCGAGCGGTACGCCGCCCGCTGCGCGTCCCCACCGACGCGCGACACGGACTTCGCGACATCGACGGCGGGCAGCACGCCGAGCTCGAACAACGACGGCGAAAGGTAGATCTGCCCGTCGGTGATCGAAATGAGGTTGGTTGGAATGTACGCGGAGATGTCTTGCGCCTCGGTCTCGATGATCGGCAGCGCCGTGAGCGAGCCGCCGCCCAGACCAGCTCGCAGGTGAGTGGCGCGCTCGAGCAAGCGAGAGTGGATGTAGAAGATGTCGCCGGGGAATGCTTCGCGGCCGGGCGGCCGGCGAAGAAGCAACGAGATCTCGCGGTACGACCGCGCGTGGTGCGTGAGATCGTCGTACACGATGAGCACGTCGCGACCCGAGTCCATGAAATACTCGGCAATGCTGGTCGCAGCATACGGAGCGACGTAGTTCAACCCCGGAGGATCGTTGCCCTCGGTGACGACTACGACCGTGTAGTCCATCGCGCCCTTCTCTCGTAACGTCGCCACCGCCTTCGCGACGGCGGAGGCTCGCTGGCCCATGGCGCAATAGACGCAGACCACATTTTGGCTCTTTTGATTGAGGATCGTATCGATGGCAATCGCCGTCTTGCCCGTCTGCCGGTCCCCCAGAATAAGCTCGCGCTGGCCGCGTCCGATGGGAATGAGCGCGTCGATGACCTTCAGGCCAGTCTGGACGGGCACGGTCACCGGCGCCCGGTCCATGATCGAGGGGGCGGAACGCTCGATCGGGCGCCGCTCACTCGCCATGACCGGGCCTCTGCCATCGAGAGGTTGGCCGAGCGGGTCGATGACGCGTCCAAGCAATCCGTCGCCCACGACGACATCCACGACCCGTCCCGTCCGCTCCACCTCGTCACCGGCGTGGACGAGCCAGTACTCACCCAAGAGCACGACTCCGACTTCGTCCGCGTCCACGTTGAACGCAATTCCAAGGACGCCGCCGGGGAGCTTCACCAGCTCCTCGAAGCCAACCGTAGGGAGGCCCGACACCATGGCGATTCCGGTGGCCACGCTCGTAACCGTTCCCACCTCGCGCGGAGCTAATTGCAGCGCAAATGTATCGCGGATTGTGCCTATCGCGGCGAAGGCATCGTCGATCGCAGTCCGCAAGACGTCGGGCGATTCGGTCATGGCTTTGCGGCTTCGGCCGCGGTCGGCTCCGGTTTCGCCTTCGTGCTCGCCTCCGGCTTTGCAACGTCGGGCTTGCTCGCTTCCGGCTTTCCAACATGGGGCTTGGTCGGCTCGGACTTGATCGGCTCGGACTTGATCGGTTCGGGCTCCGCCTTCTTCTTCAGCAGCTCTTCGACGCCGCCCTCGAGCGACGTGAGGTAGTCCCCGATGTTCCAACCCACCTTCATTCCCGTCGTGGCGAGCTCGATCCCGCAGACAAGGCCCGGCGAGGTCTCGAACCGCAAGCGGATGTCCGCAGCGAAGGTTTCGTTGACCGCATTCCGGATCGTCGCGCGCTCCTTTTCAGGAAGGTCGAACGCGCTGCGGACGAGCGCCGGGTCCGCGTTCGCTTTGAGCGCCTTGGCCAGCCGTGCCTTGTCCTGATCCCCCATCTCCCTCAACCTGCGGGTAAACACCTCTCCCAGACGCTCTTCCAGGCTCGTCGTGGCGAGGTCGCCGAGGGCCTTTCGGGCGATCGCAAAGACCTCTTCCTGGGTGCGCCGGCGAATCGCCTGTCCCAGATTCTGGGCGTCGGTCCGGAGTGCGTCCTGCCGCTTTGCAGTCAGGGCATCCGCCGCTTGCCGGGCAGCGGCGAGGAGCCGAGTTCGTTCGGCCGCCGCCGCGTCGGTCGCCTCCTTCATGAGCGCCGCGCGTTGGTCCTCCAGGGTCGTCTGCTTGCGCTGGAGCTCCTCACGCTCCTTCTCGGCCTCGGCCTTCTGGCTGGCGGCGGCGGCCAGCTCGGCGGCGATCTTCTTCTCTCGTGTGTCGATGGCCTGGAGGATCGGCTTGTAGAGAAAGCGCTTCATCAACCAGACGAGGACGAGGAAGTTGAGCGCTTGAGCGCCGACGGTGAACCAATCGATGAGCATTCTTCACTTCCCGGCGGCTTGCGCAATGGCGTAGTGCCAAAATGGGTTCGCGAAAAGAAGGATCATCGAGACGACGAAACAGTAGATCGCCAACGACTCGATCATCGCGAGGCCCACGAAGAGCGTTCGCGTGATGGTGGCGGACGCGTCCGGCTGCTGGGCCAGCGCGCTCAGCGCGTTCGACACCGATTTTCCTTGGGCCAGCGCGGGACCCAGAGCTCCGATGCCGATGGTCACTCCGGCGACGACGATGGAGGCGACCGCGATCGTGGTGATGCTCATCTCGTTCATGGGTGTGCCCTTTGTTTCGTTGCGTGATTTCCGGCCGGCGCGGGTTTGCCGTCTCGCGTGGCTGCGGCAATGTAAACCGCGGCAAGAATCGCGAAAATGTAAGCCTGAACCATTCCCGTGAGGAGCCCCAGCACGGTCATGACGACCGGAAACAGGAACGGCGTAATCGTCAGAAGAATACCGACGATCATCGTGC
>JBAULD010001086.1:0-17122 GCA_049578005.1 Polyangiaceae bacterium | reverse complement strand
ATAAAGCCTAATGGCCAGCCACCGAAAATCCAGTTGTAATTCGCGCTTTAAGCCAATTGAGGTGGCCCCTCTTTATCTTGCCCTCCGCTTCGCTCCGGGACTTCACTTCTTTTGCGACATTCGCGCGACATCGAGTCATCGTCGCTATTCACAGCGCGTGCACGGCTCAGTGGACGATGCGAGCAACGCTTCGACCATGACTCCGAAGATGACCTTGTAGATATGCTTGCAACACCCCAGTCGATACCGGAGTCAATACCGACGACACTCCGATGGGAACTGCGGCGCAGGCATCACGGCCATTGCCCGTGATGCGAGACGTTAGCAGCGCGGGATGCGCTCCCGGTTGCGTTCGTACGATGTCGCGTGCGGCGTAGCGTCATGGGCAACGGACACAGTGCTCGCACGCGTCCACGACCGTGCGCCAGGTGAACCCCGAGCTGCCCCCCCCATCTCGTCATCGACGCCACGCCTACGAACGGCGTGTGCGACGCGCTCGAAGACAACCGCGAGACACGAGGTGGTTCAAATGGGAGACGCCTCGAGAACGTCTCGCGGATACGTTCCGCTGCTGCGCCGCGAGGCATGCGCGGAACATCACCGTGGCGTGGCGACGGTACGCACGTGAAGATGCGCGCAAGGCGGCGATGCGCGCGGGCGATCGAACGAGGTGGGCGCCCGCTCCGGAATTCGTCTGGCGCATCGGTTGACGCTATGGCGTTCAGTGCTTAGCTGTTCAGTATCGACGACGATCGACCGGCAACCGTGTGGCGCGAGCGCCTCTCTCGGCACTCGAACGTCTCGCGCTGCGTTTCGTTGGTTCGGCGCGCCTGCGCTCGCGCGCATCGCCATCACCACTACGTCTTGAATCGGTAGGAGTTCATGGGCAACACGCAGAAGAAGACCGTTTCCGTCGACGAGATTGCCAAGCTGCAGCAGCTCATCGACCAAGTCCCGCCGTACGTACCCACTCATGTCAGCAAGCAAAAAGCCATCACCCTGCTGGCGCCGGCGATCGACACCATGCGGGGCAAGGGGTACCGCTGGGATGACATCGCAGCGTGGCTCTCCAAGGGTGGCCTCGCGGTCAGTTCCGCCGCGCTTCGAACGTACCTGCGACGCATCCCGGCGGGTGCCAACCGCAAGAGACTCAAGCTGCAAAGCAACCAACGAAGCGCCGCACTCAGCAGTGACTCGTCAGCGACTGTACCGCGCGCCATCGCGGCGCCCGCCTCGAACGTACGTCATCACGCCGCGGCGAACGCGCCGGCGGTGCGCCTCGTGGCCGTCGGTGCACCGACGGCCGTCGCTACCGGCAGCACTTCGGGAACGTCTTCGCGACGCGAGCCGGAACGTTCGGCGGTCAGGATTCGACCCGATACCGAAGACATCTGAGGGCGCCTACGACGGGGTAACGCGAAGACGCGTCTTGACCATGAGTGGCCTTGTTCGCCGCCGTGTCGTCGGCACTGTCGGAAGGGCATGTTCGCAGGCCGCAAAAACTCTCTCATCGCTTCGCGCCCTCCGGGCGCTACGCGGGACGGCTCCGCTACGCTCCGCCGAAGAGGCTGTGCAAGGAAAAAAGAGCAAGATTCGAGCACGCGGTACGGCCCGAGTCGTGGCCGGCGCTTCACCAGCGTTGAGGGACGTGGGTCGCGCGGGCGTTGACGTGCTCCGCGAACGAAGTGAAGGCGAATGGCTAAACGGCCTGCGCCGCGAAGCCGCCAATGCGTTTGCCGCGTTCGATCGCGGCGAGGGCTTCGACGCCACGGCTGACCAGCTCATGGACGGCATCGACCAAGAGCTCAGCCTGAGACCGTAGGTGTTGGGCTACACGCTCCGATTCAGCGGAAGTGCGCATGGGGTGCGCTCTTTTCACGCGCGATGGGCCCCCGCGGTCCGGATTCTGGGCTACAATGTGGCTCAGTAACCCGGAAGGAAGGATCTCTCTCATGGCTGCGAACTCTGTGGTCCGAGCGCGAATCGACGAGCACATCAAAAACGAAGCCGCGACGGTGCTCGCCGCGATAGGACTCACCGTGTCTGATGCGTTCCGCATCCTCCTGACCCGCATCGCTCGCGAGAAGGCCCTGCCCTTCGAGCCGCTGATCCCCAACGAAGAGACCATTGCGGCTATGAAAGAAGCCCGCCGTCGCGACCTGCCGCGCTTTAACAGCGTGGGCGCGTTGATGGACGACCTGAATGCGGACGATTGAGCGAACCGGACAGTTCAAACGAGATTACAAGCGCGAGGCCAAAGGCTCGCACCGGGCCACCTTAGAAAACGACTTCGTCGAAGTGATGACGGCACTCGCCAATGACAAACCGTTGGCCGAAAAGTACCGGGACCACGCTCTCACCGGGGAGTGGAAGGACTATCGGGACTGTCATATCAAGCCCGACCTGGTGCTTATCTACCGCAAGCCGGACGAAGAAGTCTTGCAGCTGGTTCGCCTGGGCTCGCACAGCGAGCTCGGTCTGTAGGTGACCATCAAAAAGATGGCACACAGTCAGTCCATCAATGACGCTTCGCCCCGGCCAAGAGCGCCGATGGGCGCAAGCGCGGTCTTCGAGGAACTCGGGCGAGGGTCGCGCCAAGACGGCGTTCGATGGCGAAGGTGCGTGTCGCTACACTCTACGTAACGACGCATGCTCCTTACGCCACATGAACGACAACGACTTCAGAGGGAGATCGCTTCAGTGCTGCAGCGGGCAAGCCGCGGCAAGGGACGTCGGCCGCATCATCTCGCGGCCTATCAAATCTTCGGCCGCCTCTCCGCGTCACGAGCGGTCCTCGTGAATCATTACGGGTCGAAAGTTGGGGCCGGCTCGAAAAAGCACTTTACTCCGGCAAGTAGCATCGCCAGCATCATCCGGAACCACATGAAGAGAGATGTGGTCCACGTCTTCGTCGCGTCGAAAGGGATCACGTTTAACGCGGGACTGGCTGGATCATCCGTTCCGGCTGGCTATCCCGTGACGACCTTCTACCGGCTCCGGTGACGAGGGACCCGGCGCCGTTTCCCATTGGGCGAATAGGTGGCCCATACGCCATTCGCGATGAGCACCTCCGATTCGTCGTTCGTAGACCAGTCGGCGTTGACGATGTCGGCGAGCTTGATTCTGGCAGTGAGCACGTAACCGTCAAGACCAGCGAAGTGCTGCGCGGTCGTGAGGCTCGTTGTCCACGAGATGAGCGGCCTCGGGCCGAAAGCCTTGGAGAGTTCAGTGCCGAATGCGGAGTGAGCCGCGGCGTAGACATCTGGCCCGCCCCAGCACAAGAACGCACCTTGTAGTGCCTCCTGCGATTTATTCAATCCGGCGTATAACGCATCGTCGAAGGCGCAGGTTTGGGAGTAGAGCCAATTGTAGTACCCGTCCTTCGCTGCCTCGCTTAGAACGTAGCCGTCGGTCTCCGCCAAGAGTTGAAGTTCCTTGACGAGACGTGTGCCGCGGTAGACCGTGATGTGCTCCGAGGCGTGGCTTTTTTTTCGTTGCCGTCTTCGGCTGCTCATACCTTAATTGCAGACTATGCCCATGCCCCGGCCCGCAATGGGGTAGCAGCGCGCGTCGGCTTGGATGCTCGTTATTCGCCCAGTGATGATCCAAGACGTTAAATCGAGTGAAGCGCTGCAGTCGTCCGTTCGCCGGGATCGAGCACCGTCTCGCTCGCGCGCAGCGACGCGATCCCTTGGGGGTTTCCGCACCCGAGGCCGAGGTCCGCACCATCCGGGGCCGCCGAGCGCTCGGCCTCCGAGTAGCCGAGCAGCGCCGCGTTCGTGTTGCACGGGGCGCCCCCGCAACATCCGGTGCTGCACTCTTCGCCGCGTGCGACCTTGCCATAGTGATCTCGCACTTCCGCATGCACATCCTTCGTCGTCGTTCTGTCTTCCATGTTGGCCTCCTGACCTGAAGACGGACGACCCGGGAAAGGATGCACGAAATCGTACGGCGTCCCCCTCGGCACGCTGCGCGCATCATCCACCGATCACGTAGACCTAACCCGGCTTCGGTGTAGGCCGACCTCGTCTGGAACACGGTTCGCTTCGCGGAGACCGTGAAGGGGCTGTATCGACGACGGGCGCGCCAGTGGACCGAGGGCGGGTCGCACGGATCTCCCCGCTCGCGCACAGGCGGCCGCAGAGTAAGCCCTTACCGTAGGTTTCGGCGCGGCTGCTGCTCGGACCCCTTCGAGCGGACGAAGAATGCGTCTGGACTTTGCGAAATACGTCCGCGGCGGACGAGCCGTGGCGAGCTTGAGCAGTCTCCGCCTGTATCAAGCGGCGTGCTGCGCCGGGTAGCGCGGCGGTAGCCCTCGTCGCGCCCGCGCTTCGTTGTCCACGCGATAGAGCTTCTCGAGCGCTTCGAGGTCCTCGCGGTCCATCGGAGAGAGCCCGTCATCGCCGACGGACGAGCCTTGCTCGGGTTCCATCACCCCCGTCACGGCTAGGATCGCAGCGATCGTGCGCCGGCTTGTTTCGCTGTCCGCGAGCGGGCTTGGCGTGGCCATGGACGACTGCTGAGCGGGCGCGAAGGCCTCCGTAACCTTCGACGGCGTAGGCGCATCCACGGGGCGCCTAGTGGCCCTGGCGAGCGGCTTCGCTTGCGGGTTCCCAAGCGCCGCGAGCCGCTTCCAGAACATGTCCCGATGAAACACGTAGCGAAGCGTCGGTTTGCGCGACCCTGCTTCGATCACGGCTCCGTCGACCACACGGCACGCCCGTTCGACCTTGGATCGCGGATCGCCGGTCATGCCATCGAGGAACGGCACGAGGTACTCTATGACGTCGTTTCTGATCGTCTTCCACCCCAGCCCCGTGGCCGCGACGAAGTAGCGAGCCACCTCGCTGGCGAGGACCGTCGCGGCTACCTCCGGCACTCGTACCGGCGCAGGGAGCGCGGGAGGCAGGCTCTCTTCGGTTGATCCCACAGAGCGAAGCGAAGTTTGTTCTTCATCGTCGCTTCCGACGGGCGCAGGCGAGCAGGGCGCTCCAGGGGGGGGGCTTGATCTGACCGTCTCGCTCCGCTCAAGATCAACTGATCTAGGTGCCAAAAAGGCACCGATCGGGGGCCTTTCGGGCGCTGCTTCGGTGCCTTTTTCGCACCGTTGCTCTGGCAACAGCTCCCCTCCCCCGTCGCTCGACGTCGGGCGCAATCCGGGCCCGGCGACGTAGATCCAGTGACGGAAGCGAGCACGCTCGCCGTTCGGGAGGAGGTCTCCCCTGCGGACCTCGCGGTGCTCGACCAGGCCGCGGGCGACGAGCTCCCGCCGGGCGCGCTGGATGGGTCTCTTGTCGCGGTACTCGGCCGCGGCCCGGAGGTGCTCGTCGCTCGGGTTGGCCCACCCCTCAGAGAGCCACGACGGATAGGAGGTAAGGCGTTTCAGGAGGCTTCGAGACGGTCGCGGTAAGGTCGCAAGGTCGATCGGATGCGGCGCGCCCTCGGCGCGCATGACGTGCTCTGACATGAGTGTCCTCTGGACGGGGGCCAGCCCCGGCCGGACATGGACCGGCCGCGCACGTGCGCGGGCTTCGGTCGGTGGAAACGAGTTCGCGCGCTCCATCGGGAGCGCGTCACCAAGAGGCGCCCTGCGTGTGGAACAGCGGCCGAATCCGGTTCGACCGCGCTACGTCGCGCGCTGGGCGTTCACCGTTGTCATTCTCTTGCGAGAGACAACACGATCCCCTAAGCTCGTCTCACCGGCGGCGAAACCGGATGAGGGTCGAGCTTCCTGGCCAAGCCAGGCACCGCTTCCAACGGTGACAAGCCCGGCCCTCAGTCGTTTGTGCGGGTTCCGCTAGTTCGTGACGTCCTCCCTGGTTGCGGTTGCGCGGGGCTAGGCGGCGCGACGAAGAGCGCGCGCCTTGCGTTGGACTTCGCGGACGACCTGGTCGAGCGGGATCGTCACGTGAACCATCATCCGCTGCCCGCTGGGCAGATGGAGCGTGACGTCGCCGGCGACTTCGTAGACTTGTTCGCCGCTGGTCACGAGGTTTGTGCGTGCAAGTGCCTCGGTTGCCGAGAGACCCTCGCGGCCGCGGAGATAGTCGACGACCCTGCGCAGCATCTGGAGACTTACGCCGCTCTCGCGGAGCTCAGTGGCAACACGGAGCGCGATGACGTCGCGAAACGTGTAGCGACGGCTAACTCCTCGGCGCTTCGCTGGGATCGAAGCCGTCAGAAATCCCGTCCTCTCCCACTCTTGCAGCCGCTGAACGGGAACGAGGGAGAGCCGCGAAGCCTGTTCGCTAGAAAAGTCGGCGGTGACATCCATCTGGGCTGGCCCAGATGTACCTCCATCTCGCCGAGGAATGGAACAAAATCGCAAAGCTACTGTGGAGAAGACCCGCAGCTAGCCGAGGGCGGAGACCATTCGGGCAATCGCATCAGCGGCGAGCTCGGAGAGTTCTGCCCCGGTCTCAAAGGCGTGTCTCCGGAGTCGGTCGGCCACCGCTGGATCGAGGTAGACGGTCACGCGAGCGCGCTCGATGCCGCTTGCTCGCGCCACGATGCCCCGACGTCGTCGGCAGCTGGCCGCTGGCGTCTGGTCGTTGACTGCTGGGCTGCTGGCCGCCAGCGGCTGGCCGCTGCCTCCACTCACGAACGCTTCCAGATCCACGGGGCGCGGGGGTGGACGGACGGCAATGATGGGACGTTCACGCGACATGGGCGCTGGTCTCCAGGGTGACGCCGGCGAGCTGCTCGAGCTCGTCGACCAGGTGCTCAACCTCGAGCCGCGCGACGTCGCCGGGCGCGTACTGCGCGGGTCCCTGCCCTGCCGCAAGCGCCTCGGCGAATGCGACGCGGTACCCCAAAGAGGCCCGCAGCACTGGGAGCCCGGCTCCTTCGACGACGCCGCGAGCTCCGCGCGATAGCGCCGTGGAGGCGCTCAGCCTGGTCAGAAGAACGGCCGCCCGCAGCGCGGGCCTCAGAGCCTGGGCCTCGGCGACCAGAGCGACGCCGGCGGCGAGCGCCCATGCGTCCGATGCGCTCGGGCCGCACGGCAAGATCGCTACGTCGGCCACCATGAGCGCGGACCTCTGGATCGCGTCATGGCGTGGCGGGCAGTCGATCACGATTCGGTCGAACGACGCACCCACGCGCGCGAGTTGCCCGGGCTGGTGCATCGTCGCACCCATCGCCACAACCGCTGGCGGCTGGCGGCTAGCCTCTGAAGCCACAGCAGCCCATGTGCTGGCGGTCCCTTGGGGGTCGCCATCAACGAGAAGCACGCGATGGCCTCGGGCGTGCCACTCGCACGCGACCGAGATCGCGGCGGTGGATTTGCCGGCGCCGCCCTTCTGACCTGCGAACGCGATGATCATTGACCCAGCCTCTGACGGCTGGCCGTCGAGGGCCAAGTTTCCAGCGGCCGACGGTTGGCGGTCAGATGGCAACTGCCAGCCGCTGGCCTACAGGCGGGCTTCGACCTGGTCGAGCACGTCGCTCACCACGTCACTGCCGTCGCGCGGAAAAATCACCACTCGCGGCTACTTGGCGGCCCTGGTAACCGTCGCGGAGCGCGACACCCTAGCCCGAGGGCTCAGCATGACCGACCTGCGAAGCTTCTTCCCGGCCGCTTTTTTCGGCGACGTTCAAGAGATCGTTCCCATTTCCGCGACGATCGCGCGCAGCAACTCTTCCGCGCGGCGCGCGATCGCGTCCGCATCGTGTACGGCGCCGTCTTCCTCCGGCTCGTGCCGGATCTCACCGCCGCGCCGATCGCACGCCGCGAGGAGACTTCCACGCTCGCGCAGTGCTATGAGCGCGTGCGTGCAGGGACGCTCTCGATGAGCGCTGCCGAGGGGCAGGCGCTCATCGGCGCGGCGCTTCTGCAGCAGGTCGACTTAGGGTAGCGGCCCCCGGTTTCCTCGAATCATCGCGCCCCGCTTGGCGGGGAAGACGGTAGAGCCAGCACTTTGTACGGTACTTGACGTATACGTTTGCGCATACAAATATGTATGCATGGCTGAAACGGTGCGGATCGATCCGGCTTCGCATGCCGCGCTCGCCGAGATTGCCAGGGCGAAGCACATCCCGCTTTCGGAGGCGCTCGCTCGCGCTGTCGAGGCGTATCGGCGTGACGTGTTCCTTGAGGGCATGATGGCGGGCTACAAAGCGGTACGCGCGGACCCCGAAGCGTGGGCTGATGAACTGGCCGAGCGCGAGCCCTGGGAGACGACCAGCGCGGATGGTCTCGAAGACGAATGAGCGCGCCTCGGCGCGGCGAAGTGTGGCTCGCTCAGTTCGACCCCGTTGAGGGTCATGAGCAAGCGGGCGTTCGTCCTGCGCTCGTGCTGAGCGTCGATTTGTTCAACGCGAGTGGCGCCGAGCTTGTGACTGTACTTCCCATCACGAGTAAGGCGCGCCCGTTTCCCTCGCGCGTTGAGGTGTGTCCGCCTGAGGGTGGGCTCACGAAGGCGAGCTACGTCATCGGCGAGCAGACGCGTACCGTCTCGACGCGCCGGCTCTTGAAGCCGCTTGGAATGGTATCGGGTGCGACCATGACGAAAATTGCAGACGTCGTGCGAGTGCTGCTCGGGCTTTAGTGTGACCGGCCTCTCCGATCCGTAGAAACTTGGCGGAGAGTTCGCCGCGGCGACCATGCGCCCTGGCCGCACTGACGCAGGCCAGACCGGCACGTGACGGGCGCGGCGGATGGAGCGAGCCTTCTCGCATGTTCGACGAGAAAGCTGTCTGCCCGGTCTGCGAGACGGAGCAACCGATAATGCCGGGAAGCAGCAAGCGGCCCGCCTATGTATCTCACAACGCGCCGTGCGGGCTGCGCTGCCACGGGGCGGTTCTCGCTGCCGAAGTCACGGGCGAGTGGCATGGTCGTCCGTCGAACGAGCCGACGACAGCCGTCACGGCTACGCGTCGCCACTGTCCGCGTTGTGGAACTGTTGGCCACCTGCCTACTGGCTCAAACTAGCCGCCGTTGCTCGTTGACGGTTGCCGCTAAGGCGCAGCTGTCTCCGTGGCCCGCAGCTACGCCTTGCAGGCTATGCCTGGCGCATGGACGTGGGCGTTGTGGGCGCAGGCGCGTGCGGTTTCGCTCTGCCCTCTGCCGTCGACGTCGGCCGCCTCGAGCGTGTCGAGGCACCAGGCACCGGCTCCGCAGGCGACGCCGGCCAGGTGCTTGAAGACTGCGCCCGCGAATTCGACGAAGCTCGCTTGGTAGAGGAACTGCCAGCGAAGGCACAGCGAGCAGCAGCGTGCGGTGCCTTCCGGCAGGCCGCGCCGGAGGCGCAGGCACTTCGGGCATTCCTGCGCTGTCACGGTTGTCCCGGCTCGTCTGTTCCGCCGTCGATGGCGTCTGGGGCTATCGCATGAACGTTCTGAACGTTTCCCAGTGCATTACCGTTGTTCTTCGTCCGTCCGGGCCTCCGGCCCGTCTGCCGTGCTGTAGTCCGCATCAATCTCGGCGGCTGCGCTGCGCAGCTCGGCTAGTTTTGCGTGGATGAAGAAGAGGAAGACGTGCGCGTCTTCCTCCGTCAGTCCTGACGTTGTCGTTGTGAAGTGCTCTGTCAACCTCGCCACCGCGTGCTGTAGCGTGGCGACGTTGTGCGCGATGAAGCCTGCCCCGTCGAGGCCGCGCTCCGCGAGCGCCGCCATGAACTTTTCTCCGGCCTCGCGGAACGACGCGAGCAGCGATGCCGCAAAGCTTCGTGTCTCGCCTCCCCGGATGGCTTCGTCGACCTTTTCCGTGAGGTAGCCCAGCGTAGCGGGGAACATCTCCGCCAGCTTCTGTTTGCAGAAGCGTGCGCGGTGCTCGGATTCATCGGCTCTCAACGCGTTGAGTGTCGCGTGCAGCGCTTGTGTCACTCCCTCGCGCTGGCCTGCGATGAGTGCAGCCACGTTCACGTGCTGCGTGTCGCTCGACCCGTCGGCGCGGTAGGTGAGCATCTGAAATCCGCCTGCGTGAAGGGTGACGCGGGAGATGAAGTTAAACGCGTTCGGGCTGACGTGGTTCTGATGCGTCGGGTGTCCCGTCGCTGCGTTCCGGACGTCGCGGGCAGCGGTTTCGCCCTCGCTGCGCTCGTAGGCGATGCCGAGCGCCCCGGCGAGGTTCTTCACGGCGTCCTGCTGCAAATAGAGCGCGTGCAGGATGCCATAGATGCTGATGTACAGATTCCCGTCAGTGCTCGCGCGTGTCTCTGTCGATTCCCTCGCTTCGTACGCCTGGATGGCGAGCTCGGTATCGCCAATGGCGTCGAGCGAGCTGCAGACTTTGCCCCAGGTGGCGGCTCGTTTGATGAGCGCGGCCCGCTTTCGCTCGGCGTTGATGAAGTCGCGAATCTCGCTCTCCAGCCGTTCCACGTCGCTCATAGCTGCACCCTGTCGACTTCTTTTCGCTGGATGGTGCGCTGTTTTCGGACGTAGAGGCGTGTGGTGCGCGCGTCGGCGTGCCCGGCGAGCTCCTGGGCGTCCTCGAGCCTGCCGCCGCCTTCGGCGTGCATGGTGATGGCCCCGGCGCGGAAGGAGTGGCAGGAGACGGAAGAGGGGAGTCCCGACGCTTTGCATCGGCCCTTGACGGTTTCGAGCACGTTGCCCGTGCTGAGTGGCAAGCCGGAGAGCTTCGAGCTCCGGCGCGGCATGCTTTGGAACAGGGGCTCGCGGCTCCGCGGCGCGAGTCCGGCCGCCGTGATGTACGCGCGTACGTAGGCACGCGCATCGGCGTGGCAGGGGATGCGACGTTCCTTGCCGCCCTTCTCGTGGACGACGAGCCACGCTTCCGCGCCTTCGTCCTCGAAGTCGCGGACGGTCATCTTGACGACGGCCCCGACGCGGAGCCAGGCGAAGAGCATGACGCCGAACATGGCGCGATCGCGAAGGGCGAGGAGGTGGAACCCCTGCGCATGCGCCGTTCCGCTTCCAAGCCGCGTTGATGCACCCCTTCACCTCCGAGATGCGCTTCGGCTTCTTCGGCCTGGAGATGGACGCCGACTTCGGACGCCCAAATCCGGTGGTGTTGGCGCCGAACATTTGGGCGGACGTGACACCTATCGGCTTGCCCGGTCGTATCGGCATCGGGATCCCGATCGTCGTCGGTGCACCGGACACGTTTCCCGCCGCCGGGGTGTACCTTCGCCTTCTGATCCTCACTTCGAGAGAGGCAAACTTCGAAAAAAAGCAGGCGCCATGATCCTGTCCGGCCCGGCCGCGCGCGCTTCGCCCGCGTGAAGCCTTTCTCGGACCCCAGGGCCCAGCTCGAGGGGTGTGTTGCCTCCGCCTCCCCTGAACGCGCGAGGGGCTCCCGACACGAGCGCGGCCGTGGGCTAGGCACCCTCGGCGAGGCGCGTAGGATCGGACCGCACGCGAATCCTCTCCGTGCGCGCGTCGTGCGAAGCGCCGTCACCGGCGAGACGCTCATCATCCTCGAGCACGGCGCACGCGGCGTCGAACGGAAAGCCCATGACACGCCTCCCAGAAGACGCATCCTGCGCGCGTGGACGGACGGGACGATGGCTGGCGAGGAGGCGGAAAGCGCGTTGCGCGCGGGCGCTGCGGCTCTCGAGCCGTAGGGCTAGAGAGCTATGTGCACATAGTGCCGCCCCGCGCGAGCCTGGTCCCGGAGCGTCGACGTCGCAGTTCTTAGACTGCGCGGGCCTTCTTCGCGCTCGGTCCAGGCTGGCCCCCGGGCTCTCGTTGGCGGGAGTTGATGGAGGTCGGAGGCGGGGGCTGAAGATGCACCCCTTGCCTGGCAGGTCGCGGATGTGAAGCTCGCCGGCGATCGCCTTCACCGCCTTCAGGCAGATGATGAGCCCGAGGCCCAAGCCTGTCCGATCGCCGCTCCTCTGGACGAAGGGTCGCAACAGGTGCTCGACCTTCCCAGGCGGGAGCCCGCCGCATTCGTCCTCGACCTCGATGAGCACGCGGTCGACCGTCGTGCTCGCCCGGATGGCTACCGTGGTGCCCGGAAGCGTGAACTTGATCGCGTTTTGTACGAGATTGGCGAGCGCCGCGGCGAGGATCTGACGGTCCGCCTCGACGATGATCGAGGGGTCGACCGGCGCCGCCGTCAGATGGAGCCCTCGTGCTTGCGCGACCATCGATGCGCCGATCTCCACCTCTTCGATGAGCTCGCACACGGGTACGCGCTCCATGTTCTGCATCCCGGCGTCGAGGCGCACGTCCGCCATCGAGCGATCGATGAGCGCTTGGAGCTGAGTATGGCTCCGCGCGAGGAGCGCCCCCGTGCTGCCGCCAATGAGGGCGGTGCCCCGTTGGAGGCTCCCGAAGGCGAGCATCGCGGTGTTGAGCACGTTGCGCATCTCGTGAGCGAGGAAGCCGAGACGTTCGGTTCCTTCGTCGGTGATCGCGCGCTCGCGCAGACGCGCGTACGCGGTGACGGCGCCGGCGATGGCGTCGTCGAGACAGAGGTTGAGCGTTTGGAATTCATCGGCAGAGATGGGCTTCTTCTGCTCGAGGGAAAGCCCGGTGATGACTTGGCAGAGATCGCCGTAGTCGTGAACGACCTGGGCGATGGTCATCCCTTGGACGAACAGATCGTGACCGTGCTGGGTTGCGCTCGATTGGATCTCGGGGTTGCCTTCGTTCGTTCGTTCGTTCGTTCGTTCGTTCGTTCGTGAGCGCCCTTTGCACCAGGGCGGCGTGGAGTTGATCGAGGAACAGCGGCAGCCCTCGTGCCAGCTCCACAGCCGTCGCCTTCGGCGCGCTTCTTTTCGAGACGCGCTCTCGAGCTCGGGCGAGGATCTCCTCGCGATTCAGGTTGACAAACTCGCGGAGCATGGCGGCGACAGTACGCCCCGCGTTACTGACCTGCAAGACAGCGCCGCCCCGTGCCGAGTCCGCCTCTGGACCTACGTCCGCGGAGTGCGCCTGACTCGCCGCGCGGTGGCCCGTGGCTCATCGCGATCAAAAGTGCCCGCGCAAAGCGGGCCGGGGGGGGCCGGCTCACACTCCGCGCGAGCAGGTGAAACGTAAGGCGCCGCGCGTGCTCAGGCCGAGTGAGCCGAGGCGAATTTTTCCGAGCGAATCAGTCGGACCCGGTCACGCGTTCGCGAAGCGGGGGCCACCTACCCCCCAGGCGCCTCGCGATCGTGCGTTAGCGAGGCGTTTACGAGGTCGTTTTTCTGCCGTGGACCTAGACGGTCAGCACGCGCACGGCCCGGAAGTGCGCGCGCAGTCGCGACAGGTCGTCAAAGTCCGAGGTGTAGACCACTCCTCCGCGAGCGGCGGCCGACGCCATCACGATCGCGTCGACGACGGTCGCGCCGGGTAGCGCTGCGATCGCCTCGCCCGCGCTCTTCGCGATCGCTACGGTCATTTCCTCGGACTTTACGAGCTTCAGGATCTGCGCTTGGCGACGACCGCCGCGCCACCACTCCGCAACGACTGCGACGGGCACAGAGATCTGGATCTGCCGCGAGCTCGCCGCGGCCAGGACGTCCATCGAGCGCTGCTTATTTCGCTCAAGCCCGATCAAGAACCCGGTGTCAGCGGTTATCCCGCTCAGTCTCATTCGCCGGAGAGCTCTCGGAGTACGGCTTCCATCCCCTCGCGGGTCGGCTTCACAGGGCTTTCGGCCAGGAACTTCCGGCGCGCCGCCTGCTGAGCCTTCGTCACACCGCCACCCTTGGGGCGCTTCGGTGCCTTGGCTCGCTTGCGCGAGGTGCCGCTTTTCCCGTTGAGGCCACGTCCGCTCATGCCCCTGAATATATCACCCCACCTCAAAACGGCACCTCTGCAAGCTGCTCCGGCGTGTACTGCGGCGGACGAGGCGGCGGCCGACGCAGCGAGCGGCGCGCCTCCCTGTGCTGGGCTTCGAGCTCGCGGATCAAGGCGTCGGTTTTGTCGTCGACGGCCGCGAGGACCTCGTCGGGGTTCTCTTCGGCGTAGTGGAGAAACGATTCCGTGCGCGACATGCGGAGGCCCATGCGCTCGGCGAGCGTGCGGACGGTGGGGTAGGGCGCTCGCGCGTCCCACTTGAAATCGTGGAGCTGGATGACGAGCATCGCCTCCGTGGAGTTGATGCACCTCCCGTTTTCGGCGATCTTCAAACGGGAGCAGTTTGCGAGGAAAGAGCTCGAAACCGGGCAAAATCTCTTGCCAAGCTTCGGCGTCCACCGCGCCTCGATTGTGTTTTTCTTTTGCATCGCAAATCGTTTGCCTTCCTGCGTGAGACCAGGGGCGATGCCTCGACGCACGCCGTGCTTAGGGTCTAGGCTTTTGGAGGGTGACGACGATGGGCCAGTTCAATCACGCGGAGTGTTCTTTGGTCATGCCTGACGCGTACGAGGGCACCGTGAGGAAGGCTCACGAGCCAGACAAGCAATGGTCGGTGGTTCAGGCTGCGACGTACTTCGACACTCCGCCGGTTATCGAGCGTGTCGGCGACTGGGCCATCTGTACCGATGGGCTCTACTGCCTCTCCACGAAGTATGAAATCACGGTGGCTCGGCTCGAGGAGGATTGGCACGAGCACATGAGCGCGAAGACATGGATCAACGAGAGCGACTTTATGAAAGCTCTCGACCGAGCGCGTTCGCTGCGTGCTGTTGGCTACATCCGTTGATGCAGTCGCACGAAACGTAGCGATTTTCTCGCGCAGTCCGTCTCAGAACTGGACGCGCTCGACCTCGGAACGTTCGAGCTTCTTCTTGCTGCGGTCGTAGAGTGCGGTGGTGCGGACGTCGGCGTGTCCGGCGAGGCGCGCGGCATCCTCGATGCGCCCGCCGTTTTCTTGGTGGGTTGTAATGCCGGTGGCGCGAAGCGAATGGCACCCGATGTCTTCGTCAAGCCCCGCCTCGGCGCAGCGGCGCTTGACCATGGCGAGCATGTTGCGGCTTGGCATGCGCTTGCCGGAGAGTTTGCCGGAGCGGGCAGGGGCGGACTGGAAGAGCGTGGCTTTTCTGTCGCCCTCGAGCAGCTGGCCCGCTTCGAGGTAGGCGCGGAGGGCTTCTACAACAGCATGGTGCGCCGGGAGCTTGCGCTCTTTGCCGCCCTTCTCGCGGGCGATGAGGTAAGCGCCCGAAGGGCTGTCCACGAAGTCGCCGACGCGCATGGAACAGAGGGCTTCGACGCGAAGCCAGTTGTAGAGCATGACGGCGATGGCGGCGCGGTCGCGGAGCTCGACGACGGTTCGCGGCCGAGGGGTGCCGTCCGGCTCCTTGTCGTCGAGCGACGCCAGGAGCGTCTTTGCGTCCTCGCGTTCGAGGACGGGTGTCTTCCCTTCGACGACGACGAGGCGCGGCGTGCGGACAGAAAGGGCAGGGTTTGAGGGCAGGGCTCCGCGTTCGGTGAGGAAGTCGAGCCAGTGGCGGAGCGCCGAGGCAGTGAGCTTGATGCTGGCGGGTCCGAGCGTGCCTTGCAGCTCTTTGAGGTAGGCGGCTACGGTGGGCGGCGCGAGCGCGCGCAGGCCGACGCCCTGGACCTGGCACCACTCGCAAAAGCGAAAGACCGCCTTGCCGTAGGCTTTGCGCGTGTTGGGGTTAGGGATTCGCGCGGTGAAGAACTCGAGGGTTAGGCGTGCAGCGTGCTCGCCCGCGTCCGAGATGGTGGGCGGGAGCACCATGGAGACGCCGCCCGGGGCGTGAACGACGACGGCGAGCGCGTTTGACGGGGCATCCCCCTTTGCTCCTTGCGGAGCTACGGCGGACGCGGGGGAGGGCTGTTGCTCGTGCGTCATTGTTCGGGAGCAATCTTTAGTTTTGCGAGCACAGCGAGCCGCCCGAGATACGCGGTCATGCTTTTCGCGTCTTTGGTGGGGACGGTGCTGTCGTTGTAGAGGAAAATCTTTGCAAGCTCGTCGCTACCCTCGCAGGAGAGCTTTGCGGCCAGCTTTTTCGTCAGGCCCGCGAGCTTCACGGCGATGGGGTAGTTTTCGTATGTGATGTGTTCCCGCGTTCGGAAGCCGAGCGGCTTGTAGTCGCGGTTGAGGACGACGTAGCGGCCATCGTCGAGGCGCTGGAGGCAGTACGGCAGGTGGACAGCGCGGAATTCGTGGCTCGGCATGGGGACCCCTTGTTTCTATCCGATAACGTCTTTTATCCGCTTCAAACGTAGACGACCCGAACGGTACGGGTCAAGCGTTCAGTGGCTGACGCCCGCGGTGGCGCCTGCGCCATTCGGCGATTATGATTATGCCAAATGGCATCCGATCCCGTGCTCAAGGACACCATGGCCATGCTCGGCCTGAAGGGCAGCGTCCAAGCCGCCATCGAGTTGATGCCGCTCATCCGAAGCGGACTTCCGTCCGCCGCGCTCGAACGGATGGCGCGGCATCTCGACCTGTCCGCGGTCGCCACGATCGAGTCGCTCGGACTCGCCAAGCGCACGATCGCGCGGCGCCTGCACGCACACAAGCCGCTCTCCGCCGAGGAGTCCGAGCGCGTGGTGCGGCTCGCACGCGTGTTCGCCGAAGCCAAACACGTTCTCGGAGAAGAAGCGAAGGCGCGGCGCTGGCTCCAGAAACCAAGCCGAGCCCTTGGCGGAGAGATTCCCTTGCACCTGCTCGACACCGACATCGGCGCGAGCGCGGTCTTCGAGGAACTCGGGCGCATCGAACACGGCGTGTTCGCGTAACGTCGACGAGGGTAATTGTTTTGCGGCAGTTGTTAATAGAATGGGAGCATACGAAATCGGGCCGCCCGTGGTGGGCTGGCGCATCTGCAAGCAGTCGCGCGTCAAGACGGCGTTCGATGGCGAAGGCGCGTCTCGCTATCCGGGTCGGTGGAATCGCAAAGGCGTGGCCGTCGTCTATTGCGCCTCGACGCTCTCGCTCGCGACGCTCGAATACCTTGTGCACCTCGACCCCGACGAGTGGCCCGATGACCTCGTGTCCATTCGCTTCGAGGTGACCGCCGACGTCGCCCGCGCGGCCGAGGTCGTCGATGCGAGCACCTTGCCCATGGATTGGCGCGCGACTCCGGGCCCCGACGCGCTGAAAACCATCGGGAGCGATTGGGCGAAGGCCGGTCGCAGCGCCATGTTGGTCGTTCCTTCCGCCGTCACTCCGAGCGAGAGCAACTTGCTCTTGAACCCGAGACACGCCGACCTCCAGAGGCTCGTCATGCATTCCCCCGAGCCGCTGGTGTTCGACCCCCGCTTGCGTAAGAAGGCTGTCCGGTGAGGAAGCGTTGGTTGGGGTGGGCGGGGG
>JBAULD010001085.1:0-5995 GCA_049578005.1 Polyangiaceae bacterium | reverse complement strand
ATCCTGGAGTCGCCCTGAAGGAGAGCAAACAAGACGATGCAGCGCTACCGACACGACCCTTCGAAAAACCTTGTTGGATTCGTCGTCGGGGACGTCGAATATGCGGTGGCCATCGCGCGCGTGAAGGAGATCGCCAACCCACTCCCCGTCGTGCCGATGCCTCACGCCCCACGCTCGGTCGTGGGCGTCGCGCACTATCGCGGCGACGTCGTGTCAGTGGTCGATCTCCGCGTGCGATTCGGGCTGCCGGCCACATTGCCGACGCGCAAAACGAAGTGGATCATCGTGGACGCCGGGGCGGACAGGGACGACGAAGCGGCGGCCGCTGCAACCGGCCTTTCGCGGGCACCGGGAGCCATCCCATCGGCTGGCTGCATCGTGGCACTGGTCGTCGATGCCGTCACCGATGTCTTCGGAACGGGCAACACCGAGCTCCGACCCGCCCCGGCGCTAGGAGGCGGCGACGACGCCCGCGGAATTGCCGGAGTTACCACCCACGGCGACGGGCTGGTCTTCGTTCTCGATGCGAGTCGACTTCGCCAACTCACCAATCCGCTCGCGAAATCCGCGGGCTTCGGGCCGGGGGCACTCTCAGATGGCGGTACAGGCCCCGGTGAAGGTTCGGGAGGCGCCGCACGGAGTCTTCCTGCGAGGGCGGGCACATGAGCGACGCAGCGACCGCTGTTCGCTGGCTGCTGCAGCAAAGCGAGCCGGAAGCCCGGCGCGTTGCCGTGCTCCAGATCGCAAAGGTGAGCGGCGGCGAGACTGCGGAGCTACTGCTCCGGGCACTGGGAGACGACGACTGGCGAGTGCGCAAGGAAGCGGCAGCAATCAGCCCTTCGATCGATCGGCGCGACGAGATCGTCGCGGCGCTCGTCACGGCCCTGGAGGAGACCGTGAACATCGGCCTTCGCAACGCGGCCGTAGAGGCGCTCGTGGCGATCGGTCCGGACGCGATCTCGGCTACGGTTGGAGCGCTCCCGAGGCTCGACGCAGACGCGAGGAAGTTGGCTATCGAGGTGCTCGGCGGCCTAGCGGACCTGCGCTGCACGGAGGCGCTCTCGCGCGCCCTCGACGACGAGGACGTCAACGTCCAGGTCGCCGCCGCGGAGGCGCTCGGGAACGCGCGGCTCGCCGGCGAAGAGGCGCGCGACCTCGCGACCCGTTCGCTCGTCAAGTCGCTCTCGAACCGCGGCGCCATTCTCAAAATCGCGGCGCTGGAGTCGCTCGCACGGCTGGAAGCCCGTCTGCCGTGGAGCATCTTCAGGCCGCACGTCACCGACCCGCTCCTCCGGCGCTATGCGATCGCCGCCGCGTGCGGGTCTGCGGAGCCCGATGCGGTGCGCGCTCTCGCGCTTGCCACCGGGGACCCGTCTCCGACGATCGCGCGTGAGGCGATCGTCGCCCTCGGGGAGCTTGTCGCTTCCGGACCACAAGAAGCATCGTTGCTCGGGGTAGCCCGAGCCGCGCTCGGACAGACGCCGGTGGGCCGAGTCAACGTTCGACGCGCGGCCCGCAACCCGGACGATGCGCCCGCCCGAAGTAGCGCTCTCGCCTTGCTTGGGCTCATCGGTGACCCATCCGACATCGCGTTGCTCGTGGACGCTTTGGGCGAGGAAGCCGCCGAGCGAGCCGACCTGGCGCTGCGCATCTTCGGCTCGGACGCGATCGTACCGCTGCTGGCCGCTGCCCGCTCAGCGAGCCCCTCGGTTCGCGCCGCCGCTCTCGAGCTCGCGGCGTCGCTCGACAGCGGGCCGGACGGATCCGGGATACACGACGCTTTGCGCGCCGCCGTCGGGGACCCTTCGCCGGAGGTCGTGGTGAGCGCCCTCGAGAGCCTTGGATCTCTGGGAAACGCAGACGATTTGGTCCGAATTTCATTGATGGTCGGTCACTCCGAACAGCGAATCGCCGCGGCGGCCACCAACGCGGTTTGGGGACTGGCTTCGCGGCACGTGGAAACGGCGCGGGCCCTTCTGAACGACTCGGGCGCAGGAAGCGATCCTCTCGCCTTGGGGTGTATTCTCATCGGAGCGATCGCCTCGACTCGGGAGCTGCTCGAGGATGACGTGCACCTGCTCGAGCGGGCGCTTGCTCATGACCGACCCCAGGTTCGTCGCGCGGCGATCGAAGCGCTGGCCCAAGCGGGCGGGGAAGCCGCGGCGGAGGCGGTCGTTTTCGCCTTGGCCGATGAGGACCACGAGGTGCAGCTTGCTGCGGTGCGCGCTCTCGGCAGACTTGGGCGCGCCGAACCGCTCATCGGTGTGGCGAGGATCCCCGCGTTGACCGGGGGCGCGCTGCGCGCGCTCGGCGACGTCGACCCCGCGCGCGCCGTGGAAGCGGCCAGCCCGCTCGTGAAACATCCAGACGTGGCCATTGCTTGTGCGGCCGTCGAGGCGATGGGTCGCCTCGGCGACGCAGGCTTGCCGGAGAACGTCTCTGGAGCCTGCGAGGATGGGCTCTTCTCGGCGCTCGATCATCCGGACCCTGAGGTGGTCAAGCTGGCGCTCTCGATCGTCGGCGCACGACCCGGGCCGAGAGCGCTGGCGCGACTCGGCCATTGCCTGGACCACTCCGCATCGGACGTGCGCCGCGTCGCGGCCGAGTTGCTCGGCCACCAAACGGGGCTTGCAGCCCAAGCGTTGCTACGCGCTCGCTACGAGCGAGAACGAGATCCCATCGTTCGCGCCGCCATTGCCGCCGCGGCGAGCCTTCGTTCGGCTAGCCAAAGCGACGGGTCCGGCGGGCCCTCCTCGTCACGCCGACCCAGGGACCGGGAGTAAGTGGCGCCCGTGTCGTTCTCAGGGGACCCCATCACGTTGAAGCCGGACGAGTTCCGGGTTCTCCGGGATCTGTTCGCGACTCGGACCGGCTTGTACTTCGGTCCTGAGTCGCGCTTCACGCTGGAGCGGAGGTTGCGCGAGAGACTTTTGGTGCTCAAGCTCTCGACGTTCGCCGAGTACCATCACTACTTGCGCTTCGCGGGTCGCGCGCCCGAAGAGTGGGACGAGGCAATCGACGCTCTCACGACGAACGAGACGTACTTCTTCCGCGAGCAGCGTCAACTCCGCGCGTTTCAGTGCGAGCTCCTGCCGATGCTGGCGGCTCAGGCCAAAAATAGGAGGCGGCTCTCGATTTGGAGCGCCGGATGCTCTACGGGCGAGGAGGCATACACGATAGGCATCCTCATCCACGCGACGCGTCTATTTCCGCGCGACGCGGCGAGCGCCGCGCGCTGGGATGTTCGGATCCATGGCTCGGACATTTCTCGTCGATGCGTGGCCGCCGCGCGCCGGGGCGTATACACAGACAACAGCTTCCGCGTGACGACCAGCGAGATGCGGCGCGCGTACTTCCAGGAGCGGCCGGACGGATGGCACGTGGCGGAGTTCATCCGCCAGATGTGCCACTTCGCACAGATGAGCCTTCTCGACAAGGATCGTTCCCGCGTACTCGGTAAGGCCGACGTCATCTTCTGCCGGAACGTGCTCATTTATCTCGAGCCGCGGGCGCGAAAAGCAGCCATCGAGGTCCTTTACGAGCAACTGAACCCGGGGGGAGTGCTCTTTCTCGGTCACTCCGAGTCACTCCTGAACGTCTCGACGGCCTTCGAGCTGTTACACTTGAAGGACGACCTCGTGTATCGCAAGCCCGTGTCGACGCGCGAAGCACCCCCGAACCCACTCACGTGACCACATCAGCGGCTCGGCCCATCAGGCTCCTCGTCGTCGACGACTCGGCGTACAACCGCCGCAACATCGCCGACGTGTTCGCCGATCATCCCGAGGTGGAGGTCGTGGGCAAGGCGGCCGACGGTGAAGAGGCTCTTCAGCTCGTCACGCTTCTCAAGCCTGACGTCATCACTCTGGACCTCGAGATGCCACGGATGGACGGCTTTACGTTCCTCCGGATCTTGATGTCCAAGGCACCGACGCCGGTCATTGTCGTCAGCAGCTACGCCCAACGAGAAAACGTGTTCAAGGCGCTCGAACTAGGGGCGCTCGACTTCGTACCGAAGCCCGACCGGCTCGGACCGGATGCGACCGACGTCCGGCAAGAAATCCTCCAGAAAGTATCTCTCGTGCGGTCGCTGCGCCCGTCTTTCGTGCCGGGGCCTTTGATTCGCCGGCAAACGAGCGGCGCCTTCGCGCAGGATGGGCGACCGGCACTCTTCGACGAACCGGCGACACGCGCGCGCCCGTATCGCGCCCCCAAGATCGTCGTGGCGATCGCGAGCTCCACTGGCGGGCCGAGCGCCCTCATGCATCTTTTCGGGAGGATCCCGCCGACGACCAGCGCAGCATTCGTCGTCGCTCAGCACATGCCGGACAAGTTCACCCGCACGTTCGCCGAACGACTCGACAAGCGCGGTCCGGTGCGAACCATGGAGGCGAGCGACAACGACCTCGTCGGGCTGGCCACGGGCTTCATTTGCCCAGGGCGCAAGTGCATGGATCTCGTTCGCGGGCAGGGGGCGGAGCTCCGGATACGTGTCGGTCCGGCGGCTGCCGCCGACCGCTACGTGCCGAGCGCAGACCGCCTCTTCAAGAGTGTCGCCGCGTTAGGACCCCGTTGCGTGGGTCTGATTTTGACCGGGATGGGCGACGACGGCGTGGAAGGGGCCCGCGCGATCCGCGCGGCGGGGGGCACAATCATCGCCGAATCGCAGGATACGGCCGTCGTCAACGGGATGCCTGGAGCCGCCGTCCGCGCAGGCGTCGTGAGCCAAGTGCTCGGGCTCCCCCTCATCGGCGACTATCTCGCCAAACTGGGGGCCTGAGGTCGGTCATGGCAAAGCGCCCGGCTGTTGGGCACGAGGATCCAGCCCAGCCTGGGCCGCGGCCTCTCGATGCGTCGGTCCGGGGCGACGATGCGCAATTCGACCGCACCCTCCGCCCGAAGACGTTCGCCGACTACATCGGGCAAGCGAAGCACAAAGACAACTTACGCGTCTTCGTCGAGGCCGCGCGCCGCAGGGGAGAACCTCTCGACCACATCCTCTTGTGCGGGCCGCCCGGGCTCGGAAAGACAACGTTGGCGCACATCCTCGGCCACGAGATGGGCGTCCAAGTGGTTTCCACGAGTGGACCCGTCATCGAGCACAAGGGAGCTCTCGCTGCCCTCTTGACGACGAAGCTCATGAAGAACGACATCCTCTTCGTCGACGAGATCCACCGGCTCAACCCCGTCGTCGAAGAGAGCCTCTATCCGGCGCTCGACGACCTCATCATCGACATCATGACGGGCGAGGGGGCATTCGCGAGCGCGGTACAGATCCCGCTGCAGCCGTTCACTCTCATCGGCGCGACCACGCGCACTGGGCTCCTGACGGCTCCCTTTTTCGCGCGCTTCGGCCACGTCGTACGCCTGGACTTCTATTCATCGGAAGACCTGGCTCGGATCGTCCTTCGAAGTGCCGCGCTCCTCGGCGTGGGGGTCGACCTCGACGCCGCGCACGAGATCGCTCGCCGCTCGCGCGGCACTCCCCGCGTCGCCAATCGCCTGCTGCGGCGCATCCGCGACTTCGCAGAGGTGCTCGGAACGGGCAAGGTGGACCTCGATCGCGTGCGGCACGCATGTCAGCGGCTCGAAGTCGACGAAGCGGGGCTGGACGAAATGGACCGGCGCTACTTGAGCGTCGTAATCGATCACTACGATGGCGGTCCCGTGGGCGTGGAGGCTCTCGCAGCCGCCCTCGCCGAACCGCGCGACACCCTCGAAGACGTGATTGAGCCATTTCTCATCCAGCAGGGATACGTCGGACGAACGCCGCGCGGCCGCACGGCAAACCGAAAGGCCTACGAGGCTCTCGGTAGAAGGCCGAAGAGCGGTGGGACCGGAGAAAACGGCGAGACCGGCGACCTATTCGGCGGGTAAGACGGCGAAATTCCAAGCAACTTGTCGGTTCCGGTTGCCAAGAGTAAAGTTTTGTACGTGCGTGGCGGACCCGTTCTCGTCGTCGACGACGACACCGTCAGTCGGCACGTCCTGATTC
>JBAULD010001084.1:0-2438 GCA_049578005.1 Polyangiaceae bacterium | reverse complement strand
GGGAACGGTCGGCGGGTCACTTCAAGACGCTCTCGGTGCCGTCACCGCGCAGGGCCAGGCCTGGCAGAAGACGTGGGGAGTGCCGGTGACGGCGAATCCGGCCGTCGGGACGACGGCGAGTCAGTTGGTCCTCACGGCCGACCACGCCACGCTCACGACGGACGGTAACGACATCTCTTACGTCAAGGCAGTGGTCGCGGATGCTTCAGGCGCGGTCGTGACGAGTTCTGCCACCCCGATCACGTTCGCCATTTCGGGCCCCGGCAGCATCGTCGCCGTGGACAGCGGGAGCATGATTCAAGAAACGTTTCGCGGCAACGTGCGCAACGCTTTCAACGGCGTCGCCTACGCGCTGGTTCAGGCGACGGGGGCGGGCGCCATCACGGTCAAAGCATCGGCGACCGGCCTCACGTCCGCCAGCGCGACCGTCACAGCCACCGCGGGATCCTTCATCCCTTGCTCAGGCACTTGCGACTGACTGAGCGCAACGCTCGCCGAGCACTTGCGTCGGTTACGGCGCGCGTGTTCTGAGTCGCCGCGCGTCGGTCAAAGGAGAACGCATGCATTTGTTCGAACCGCTCGTCGTGGGTGGCGTGACACTACGCAATCGGATCGTCGTGTCGCCCATGTGCCAGTACTCGTCGGCGGACGGTCACCCGACCGCGTGGCATCTCGTGCACCTCGGGAGTCGCGCCGTGGGTGGGGCCGCGCTCGTGATGACCGAAGCGACCGCGGTCGAGGCGCGCGGCCGCATCTCCCCCGCCGACAGCGGCATTTGGCTCGATTCGCAGGCGCACGCCTGGGCGCCCATCGCACAATTCATCTCGGAGCAAGGCGCCGTTCCCGGCATGCAACTGGCTCATGCCGGACGCAAGTCGAGCACGGACCTGCCGTGGAAGGGCGGAAAGGCCGTCGCGGTGGATCGCGGCGGTTGGCGGCCGACGATTGCTCCCAGCGCGATCGCATTCGATCAGGGCTATCCCGTGCCGGACGCGATGACGCCGATGGAAATCGATGAGGTCGTGGTCGCCTTTGCGAATGCCGCGCAGCGCGCTTTCCAGGCCGGCTTTCGGGTCCTCGAGATCCACGCGGCGCATGGGTATCTTCTTCACGAATTTCTCTCCCCCATCAGCAATCGGCGAGGTGACGAGTACGGCGGCACGTTCGAGAACCGAATCCGACTTGTCCGGCGCGTCATCGACGCAGTGCGAGCCGCGGTTCCGGAACGACTGCCGCTCTTCCTCCGGATCTCCGCGACCGACTGGGCCGACGGAGGATGGGACCTCGAGCAATCTTGCGCGCTGGTCGAGGCGATCCGCGGAACTGGAGTCGCGCTCGTGGACGTTTCCAGCGGCGGAACGGTACCGAACCCGAACATCCCCCTGGGCCCCGGGTATCAGACTCCCTTTGCCGCCGAGATTAGGCGGCGCACGGGCACACCCACAGGCGCCGTCGGGATGATCACCGCCCCTGAACAGGCCGATCACGTCGTTCGCACGGGACAGGCCGATCTCGTTTTTCTCGCACGGGAGATGCTTCGCGACCCGTATTGGCCGCGGCGCGCGGCGCAGGCGCTCGGAGCCAAGATCGTAGGGCCCGTGCAATATGGGCGCGCTTGGTAGGCTGCTCAGTTGAGAATTTCGACGAGGTCCGGATTCTGCGGGTCCACGACGGGATAATACTTACCAATGTAAATGCACATGACGTTGTTATTGGCCGACTCGCCGAAAGACAGCGTCCCGCCCGTGTCGTTGTAATACGAGCAAGACCATGTGATCGGCGTCGAACCTGTCATTTGAAGCGCCGGACTGTGAAGGTGTAGCGGCGGAGAGTCCCACATCTTTTCTTCGTAGAAGACGCTCCCGTTCGTGCTCGCTTGAAAGTCGACGCCGGTCTTGTGCATGTGGCTCCACGAAGTGAATATGGTGTAGTTGGCCGGGAGCGACCCCGGGGGAGGGGCCCACGTCTTCGTGTACGGCTGGGGGCTCGCCTGCGGCGTCGGCGGCACACTGAAAAAGGTGTTGTTGAGGAAGATCGTCCCGACGTGCGTGGTCACGACCCCAGGCTTCGCAGCTGTGAGTGTGATGGTGACGGAGGCCTGGATCGCGGTGGCGCCGGGATTCAAAAAGTGCACGTTGATCATCAGCGCGTTTTGAGCCGGAAGGCGATATCCCATGGTCGGATCGGGGTAGTTGACCACCCAGTGCTGCTGCTGCGACAGATAAGGAAACGGGTGAAACTCAAGCCCTCCGCCCGGACAGTCTTGCAGCGGCGTCGGCTGCGTGCGCCCGGTGGACGGCGCCATGTTGAAGAGGAAGAAGTGATGCGATCCTTGGCTCATCGTGCCGTCCATGTACGTGAGGTCGACGTCTTGACCGAATGGATTCGCAAACACTTGGCACTTGTAGACCTCGGCCCCGGCGGGGACGGTGAACGGG
>JBAULD010001083.1:0-1674 GCA_049578005.1 Polyangiaceae bacterium | reverse complement strand
GGCGACCCCGCCACGGGCCTATGCGATTACTTCGATTACACGACGTACAACCAGAGTACGCAGGGACACCTCAACAGCGACGGGCTGTGCTTCGTGAGACGCAACTACCCTTCCCCTCCGTGATGAAAGCGGATGAACCGCAAGGAACGCCAGGGCGTCTGAGGGTCGTAGCCCATCTCTTCCTGGCGCCCTTGGCGCCCCTGGCTCTTCGTCAGGGCACCGTCACGTGAAATGCCGCGTGTCCATGGGGAGAATCGGGCGCGTTGAGGCAGTTTCCGAAGAAGTGAAATCGTACGGTCCATTGGCCCGGCCGATCGAAAATGATCGAGCCCGTATACGTTCCCGGAGGGTTCTCCGGAAAAGGCGCCTCGTAGCTATTGGGCCCGATATGGGTGGACTGCGTGTCGCAGTAATCGCTCGCGTCCCAGTCGCCCGGAGTCGTCGTAAACACCTCCGCCCCCGGGTTCGCACCCGCGACCGGCGAGCCGTCGGTGTTGCGAGTCACCGTGACCTGGAACGATACACCTCCAGGACCTTCGCAGATCGGCGTCAGGTTCTTCCAAGCGACATGAAACTTGCAACTGTCTTCGTCACCTGCGTTCCCGAACATCGTCAGTCCATACCCGCACGCCGCACCGCCGCCGTCGTCGGCCGGCGAGACGAGGTAGCAGCTCGCGGAGCTGGTCGACTGGACCAGCATGCCACCGTCGGGCAAGGTGCAGTGGGTGTCCGCCGGTCCGCTCGTCGCCTCACCCGGCGTCGCACAGCTCGTCGCCGCGTCGGACGACGACGACGCAACCGCGACCCCGTTGGCGACACCAGCACCCTCGCTGGAGTTGCAGTCGGCTCCCCCCGCCCAAAGCACTGCGGCCAAGACGGAGACTCGCGCGCGCGAAAACGGGGCCATCTCCACCGGAGACTACTCGCTCTGCTCCGGTGGGGTCCGCCCTCGGTAGAGGAACCGCGGTTCGCCTTCCACGCGCTCGGCCCGCGCCCGTTCGTTTCGGATAAAGGCGTGAAACGGCGAGAGTTCGCAAGCAGGGTCCGTGGCGCGTGCCTCGCCCGTGAGCGCAAACGCCTGGCAGCGGCATCCTCCGAAGTCGACGCCGCGGCGATCGCAAGACTTGCACGGCTCGGGCAACCAGGCTTGCCCCCGGAAGGCTTGGAGACCGGGATTGTCTCTCCAGATCGCCGCGAGGGCACGGGCCCGCACGCTCTCGAACGTGAGCGGCAGAGCGCGTGCCGCGTGGCATGGCAGGACGACACCGTCCGGCGCAACGACCACGAAGCGGCGCGCCCAGCCGTCCATGCACGCGCGCGGGCGGCCGGCGTACCAATCGGGCAGGACGAAGACGACCTGCATCTCGCCGTGCAGTCTGCCCTTTGCTTCGGCGGCCACCCTCCGAGCGCGCTCGATCTGAGCGCGCGACGGCAGCAGCGCATCACGATTTTGGAGCGCCCAGGAGACGAATTGAACGTTTGCAAGCTCGAGCCGATCGGCGCTGAGGCGCTCGGCCATCGCGATCGCTTCTTCGACTCGATCGATGTTTCCGCGGTGGAGGACGACGTTCATCGTCAGCGGTAAACCCAGCTCTTTGACCCACGTTGCCACCTTCATCTATTGGTCGAAGGCGGCAAATCCTGAAATGCGGACATTTGTCGCAGCGCTCGTGC
>JBAULD010001082.1:0-2872 GCA_049578005.1 Polyangiaceae bacterium | reverse complement strand
GCCTGGGGCCGCCGAAACGTCTGGGGGTGCTAACCGAACGTGAGAGCCTCGTGAACGACGGCACTGCGATCGCCCTCTTCACGATCATCTACGCGGCCGTGACTAGCAACGAGGGGTTCGGGATTGCTGCCGGGGCGGGGGAATTCCTCAGGGTCGCGGGGCTGTCGCTTTTGCCGCATCGCACGTCATCAAGAGCATCGACAACCCCTATGATGGAGATCACGCTGACGATGTTGACGGCATACGGATCGTTCGTCATCGCAGAAGGCTTCCACGCCTCCGGCGTCATTGCGACAGTCACGGCGGGAATGGTCTGCGGAAGCTACGCGGCGCCGCGTGGGATGAGCGCGACCACGCGCGGCGAGCTCGAGTCGTTCAGGGAGTACGTTGCATTTGCGCTCAATTCACTTGTCATTTTACCAATCGGGTTGGAAGTGCGACTGGGCGACCTGGTGGCAGCCTGGGCGCCCATCACCATCGCGTTCTTGGCGGTCACCGTCGGCCGCGCCGCGATCGTCTTCGCGGTCTCCGCGTTGCTCCAGCTGACGTCGGATCGCATTCCCTGGCGCTGGAGCGTGATGCTCACGTGGGGAGGACTGTGCGGAGCGCTCTCCGTGGGCTCGCCCTCGCCTTGCCTAACGATTGCCCTCACCGGGAGCTCATCGTGACCATGACGTTCGGCGTGGTACTGATTTCCATCATTGTTCAGGGGACGACGGCCGGGCCGCTGCTCCGCACGCTCAAGCTGGCTGTGCAGCGATCACCGTCTCCGACGATGGCCCGCGAAAGCGCGAAGTAGCCCTGACCTTCGTCATGGCGCTGAAGGCTTGCCGCTTGACCCGCCGCCGGCGCGCAGGATCAGCGCGAGGGCTGTCTTACGTGCTGCAACACCGCGCGGCGGCAAGCGACTTTCACGGCTCGGGCGCGAACGTCTCGTCTTCGAAGAGCGGGCCATCGCGGTCGATGGTAGATGTCGATACGAAGCGCACCCGCAGCACGATCGCGCTGCCATCCGGCGGGCGCGGAAGCTTGTCCTCCATCCGGGCCACTTGCGCGGGCGATGGGGGCATTGGCGCGCGCACGACCGCCCATGCGATCGTCTTGTCATGCGTGCGGTCGAAGTGTACGGAGGCGAGGCGGCTTCCCGGTGAAGAGGCGACTTCTTCGCGCAGCCTCTGCGCGGCGCGCGACTCGAACACCTGCCGAGCCACGGCGCTGCGCAGGTTGAGGGTGAGGATGCCCGACAGGATGCCCAGGAGGATTAGCGATGGCAGATCGCGTCGCGCGAAGCCGAGGAGGGCAACCGCGCTCGTATCGCGCGCTCTGCGGTAACCATCAAGCCAAAGCACTATGGCCGCAGCGATCTGGATACCGACCATGTTGGTGAGCGCTAACAGGAAAGCGCCGCCGGCCAGCCGCCATTCCCCGCGAACGAGGAGAATCCCGCCGGCGCAAAGGGGCGGCACCAGTGCGGTAGCAATGGCCACGCCGACCATCGCCAGCCCGAGCTTGGGCCGCACCATGGCCACGGCGCCGGCGGCTCCACCCGCCAGCGCGATCATTAGGTCCATCAAGTTCGGCGCCGTGCGCGACAGAACCTCGTGGGTGAGCGGGCTAGCCCGATACGCCCAGCCAAGTACGAGCGCGATCACGATGACACTTACGGTGCCCGCGATCAAAGCAAGAAGCGACTTCGATAGGAGGGGGAGATCGCCGTCGACGATGGCGAGCCCGAGTCCTGCGATCGGGCCGAGCAGCAAGGCCACGATCATGGCGCCGATCACCACGGCCGGGCTGTTCTCGAAGAGACCGTGGACGGCGAGCACGGCCGCGAGCATGTTCATGAGGATGTAGGGCCCGCTCAGGCCCGCACCTTGCCAAATAGCCGCGCGGACTGCCTCACGATTAGTAGCTCCCGCTCGGGTCGCGTTCACACCGATGCACTCAGGGTTCGTACCCGCGTGAGAAGCGGCGGCTGCCGGGTCACGGGCGCCGGCACGACTTGGCGAACGTATGAGTATAAATCCATGGCCCCGTTTCAGGGAGCGAACTCGGGATGGCCCGTGAGCGTGAGCAAGTTGATGACGCGACTCGCTCCGCCGCATTGCCCATCATCCGACGCCGCCTTGCTCTCGGCCCAAGAATCTGCGGTTACCGTCGCAACTCGGTCCGGTGAAGCGGTGACGTCGATACCATCGACATTCTACCATCGCGTCCCATAACAACTGACCTTCGATGCGGTTTTGACCTCCGTCGGCCTACGCTGAACGGCCAGTTGATCATCGCCTTCGACTACACCGGGAACGCTGGCAACGTCCAGCACCGCGTTGACCGCTCGATGCCCGACGTGATAGTACCGTTGAGAGCCACCTTGCCCTCGGAGCTTGACACTCGGACCGAACTGGTCGAACGGCAACGAATCGTCTGCAGGAAAGCGTTGGGAGGCCCGATCGATGTCCGTGTTGGTCGGCTTCGGCGAGGGCTGCACCAGGAGTACGAGCGTCTTGTCGCTCCCGCCGCTCGAGTACTGCAAGAGCGCCGCTCCGAACCGGCGCGCTCGCTGATTTTGCTCGCGGCGCCGTAGCTCGACACGCGTCTCGTAGGGTCGCGTGCAGCTGTGGCGGTTCCGGTCCTGCGCTACGTCTTCTATCCACTGACGGCTCGCAACAGCGCGCCCACGAATGTCGACCCCAACCCCAGTATTGCTCCCAGGAAGGAGCGACGAGAACCATTCGGGGGGGAGCTTGATCGGGCAAGGCCATTGTTCCTCCACTCCGAAGATTCGGAGTGGAGCGAGGTGGACTCGGTCGCGAGTCTTGCCCGCACCGCCATGCCAGTGCGTCACGTACTCGATCTGAAGCGCCGCGATGGC
>JBAULD010001081.1:0-5987 GCA_049578005.1 Polyangiaceae bacterium | reverse complement strand
CCGTCGAGCATTGGAACGAGCTGCAGCATGCGGAGGATCGCGAGGCGGGTTGGAACAAGTACCGCGACGCTTGCGAGAACCGGACGACCGTTTACGAAAGCGAGCAGCGCTTACTTCAGCCGGATGGGCGCTGGCGTTGGGTGCGCACTACCAATCGTCTCACGTTCGACGACGCCGGCCGGGTCACTCGTTGTCTGGGGGCCGTAGTCGACATTCAGCGGCTCAAGGACCTCGCCGAGCGCGAAGGCGCCGCGCGCTTCGATGCAGAAGAAGCCAACCGCGCGAAGGACGACTTTCTCGCGATGCTCGGCCACGAGCTACGCAACCCGCTATCACCGATAACGACGGCCATTCACCTGCTGAAGCTCCGCGGCGGCGACGGGACCAGGCGCGAAGTGAGCGTCATCGAGAGGCAAACGGAGCACCTAACGCGCCTCGTCGATGACCTACTGGACGTGTCGAGGATCACACGCGGCAAGGTCACACTCAACCGAGAGTCGGTCGAGGTTTCGGATATCGTGGCGGCGGCTATCGAGACTGCGAGCCCGACGATCGAGAACGGTCGACACCAGCTCATCACGAAGGTCCCAACGCACGGCCTCGTCGTCGACGTCGACCGCGTGCGCATGGCGCAGGTCATCGCGAACCTTCTGACCAACGCAGCCAAGTACACGCTGCCTGGTGGACGCATTACCGTTTCAGTCGCGCGCGAAGGACGCGACGTGGTCATCCACGTGCAAGACACGGGAGCGGGGATCTCCGCAGAGCTTCTGCCGCGCGTCTTTGACCTATTCGTGCAGGCTCGCCAGACCCTCGCGAGGGCTCAGGGTGGGCTCGGGCTCGGCCTCGCCATCGTGAAGAGCCTCGTCGCGATGCACGGCGGCTCGGTTTCCGCGGCGAGCGAGGGTCTGGGTCGCGGCAGCACCTTCACCGTTCGCCTTCCGTTGATCGAGGCGCGCGCCACGAAGCGCGAAGGTTCGGCTGCGCTTCGAGCGAGTCCCGAACCGCGGCTCGCTCGCGTCCTCGTCGTGGACGACAACGTCGACGCGGCGGAGATGCTTGCGGAGGCCTTGCACGCTCTCGGCTATCGAACCGCCATCGCCCACGATGGGCCTCACGCGCTCCAGGTCGTCGCGGAATTCGAGCCGCAGATTGCTCTGCTCGACATAGGGCTGCCTGTCATGGATGGGTACGAGCTCGGCGAACGACTACGAGAGCAACGCGCCAACCTGACGCTCGTTGCAATCACTGGCTATGGGCAGGACACCGACCGCGAGCGAGCCCGCGATGCGGGGTTCGACGACCACCTGACAAAACCGGTCGACATCGACAAGCTCGGCCGCGTTCTCGAGTCGCGCTCGCGGACGAATTAGGGTCGGGGTTTCTCACTGGTGCGCGGGGGGCGCTCACTGCCAAGAAGAGACGGAAGTGAGGGCGCGGTCCAGGCCCGGCAACCTACAGGTGAGGCTAGGTGACGCAACAGCAGCCAGTCACGGCGAAGCACAACGCTTGCCGCCGTCGATTCCGTTGCTCACAGGCCTTTGACGGCCACTTCCACGGCCTTGACCGCCGTTTGATACATGGCGAGTGAAGACTGGCACGTCTTGAGGCTGGCGACGCACGTGTTGTCCAGCGCCGAGGCTTGGGCACCGGCGTCCTGAGCACTGGCAAGCTGGGCTTGCAGTGAAGACACTTGGGCTTGGAGCGTCGAGATTTGGTTGGTCAGGGCCGTGTTGCTCGAGCCCGAGTCCGCGGCCGCGCCCGCGTCCCCGGAGGCGGGCGGCGGGGTGACGCTGAAGCCATCACCGCTGATGCCCCAAAGCGCGATGCACGTGTTGGCGGCAACCGTTACGAGTGCGCCGCCCGCAGACGTTTGAACGCTGCCGCTCGCCTTGCATACGTTGTTCGTGGAATCCCAGGTTCCGGCGCTGTTGAACCAGGCGTTGGTTTTGCCGCTCATGGTGCCCTGATAACCCGAGCCCGTGACGACCACGGGGGATGAACCCGCGGCGAACGAAAAGACCGGGTTACCGCCCTGCGAGGCCCCGTTCGGGAACGTCGACACGGCGCAACCGCCGGACGGAATCGAATAGGGGAATTGCACCTGGTAGCCGGCGCCCGACTTGGACTCGGTGAGCGCCGTGCACGCCGGCGTATTCAGCGCTTGCGCGGAGCTGGCGAGGTCCTCGCCTTCGTGCCCGTCCGAGCCCAACGCGCCGCCGGAGCAGCCCATGAGAACCGAAGCGACCAGCGCGGAGCCCGAGACGATGATGTGTTTCATTTTGGAAAAACCTCCATGAGCGCCAGGGGCGTCCTGTCACGCGTCGGAAGTAGATAACGGCCCAATGCGTCGCGAGTTGAATCGACACCGGCGACCTTTGATCCGCCGTGCGACGTGCACTTCGCCAGGCCGTCGTGGACCTACGCGAAAGCCGCGATGCAGAACGCGCTGATGTACGCCTCGGCTTCAGCTCACGTCGCCTGCCGAGCGGGCGCTACTTCGTCGAAAGCGGGCATCCCTCGGTCTGTAACACTCGGCCACCGCCAGCCCGGTCGGCGAGCAGGATCAACGGGATCGCGATCATCTGGGCGGCCACGACGGAGAGCCAGATGGCGCCGGGCCATCGCTTTTGGACCACGAAGTAGATGGACGAGAAGGCGAGCGGCGCGACGATGGAAGCCAAGCTCACCGCCGAGGCCAGCACGCCCTGGAGCTGGCCTTGGAAGGCCGGGTCCACGTAGCGGGCGGCCCGCGCCTGAAGCGCCGGCGTGCCGATTCCTTCGAGCGCGAAGACGGGCATGACGGCAAAGACGATCCAGCCCTGCTCGGCGAAGGCCAGGACGACGAGGGCGACGCACGTGCATGCCGTTCCGACCAGAACCGCGCCGCGCTCTCCGAGCCGTCGCGTCGCCGGGCCCGGAAGGAGCGTCTGCACCAACACGTGGCAGACGCCGAAGGTGCCGAGCGACAGACCGATCCAGCGACCATTCCAGCGGAACGTGTCCGTGCTCCACAGCGCCCAGCAGGTGCCATACACCTCGCCAGCCGCGCTCAAGATGAAGAACACGAGGGCGATGGGCACGAGCCCCTTCATCGAGAGGGCCCAGCGGAGCGGCCGGAGCGGGTTGAGCGCTCCGAGATCGATCTTCTGGTGAGCCCGCGGGCGGGACTCCGGCAAAACGAACCATGCGAGCACGAAGTTGCCGGCGTTGAGGATGGCGGCGGCGACGAAAGGGAGTCGCAGCCCGTAGTCGCCGAGCACGCCGCCAAGGACGGGTCCGACGATGAAGCCGATGCCGAACATGGCGTTGAGCAGGCCGAAGCGACGGGCGCGCTGGTCCTCTGGCGAGATGTCTGTGATGTAGGCCGTGGCCAAGGCAACGTTGGCGCTCGTCAGGCCCGCGATGGCGCGACCGAGCAGTAGCATCCAGAGCTGCGTCGCGAACGCCATGACGATGTAGTTGATCGCCGCACCCGCGAGGGACACGAGAAACACGGCGCGCCGGCCGACGTTGTCGCTAAGCGCGCCGAGCATCGGCGCGAAGATGAGCTGCATTACGGCATAGAGCGTCGTCGTGATCCCGATGTAGGGCGCGACGTTGTGGGAGTGCGTCAGCTCCTCCAGAAGGCGGGGAAGAATGGGAAAGATAAGGCCGATGCCCACCGCGTCGAGACAGATGGCCACGAGAACGACGACGAGCGGGCGCTTCACGGCCACGCAGCTCCCAGCGGGAGCGGTCTTGCGATTCATGTCCCGATCGTGAGCGTCAAGCGGTGTGGCGTCCAAGACATTGTTGGACGTTGAATCGAGACTTGATAGGTATCGATGCGCCCTATCCGTCGCGGAGAACCAACCATGGAGCTTCGACACCTGCGCTACTTCGTCGCGGTCGCCGAGGAAGAGAACTTCCACCGCGCGGCCGAGAAGCTGCACGTCTCGCAGTCGCCGCTCAGCCGCCAAATGCAGCAGCTCAAAGAGGAGGTCGGCGTCGATTTGTTCGAGCCATCTGGACGTGGCGTGAAACTGGCGCTTGCCGGGCGCCTGTTCCTGGAGAGGGCGAAGGCGATTCTGTCGAGTGTCGACGTCGCCGTGGGGGAGGCACGCGAGGCGACGGACGGAAGGATCGGGACGATCGCGATCGGCTTCGAGCCGGGATCGGGGTACCTCGGGCTGCTGTCGGCGATCGTCGCCAAGCTCCGAAAGCGGCAGCCGCGGGTCAGCGTGAGGCTCGTTCCGATGACCGGCACCGAGCAGTGGGAGGGGCTTCGCCTCGGCGAGATCGGGCTCGCCTACGGCAACGAGGTCCCCGACGATGCCTCGCTCCGGAGCGTCGTCCTGTCGCGCACCCGACTCGGAATCCGGCTGCCGAAGGAACATCGCCTCGCCAAGAAGGTGACGCTCAAGGTCGAGGATCTCGCGGACGAGCCGATCCTGATGGCGCCGCGTCGGCTGCGGCCGCGGCTCTACGATGACATCATTGCCGCGGTTCGCGCGCGCGGCGTGGTGCTCAATCTGGCGCCGGACGTGGGCGACGGAGAGGCGGTGTGGACGCTCGTATCGAGTGGGCTCGGGATGACGTTCGCGGCCGAGAGCGGGGCGCGCTTTCTCGATGCGGGTAGGTCCATCGGCGGCCCGGTCGCTCTCCGCGGAGCTGCGGTGTGGAGGCCGCTGAGCAATCTCGGCGTCGAGCTGCGCGACGTCGCGATATGGCGGGCCGACGCCGCGCGCTCTCCGCTGCTGCGACCCTTGATCGACATCGTGGGTGAGGTGCGGACCGAGCATCGATCAGGGCGCGCCACGTCCAAGGCTACCGCGATGCGATCTCCCCCTCGACGACCTCCGGCTCTCGCAGGTACCGCTCGACGACGCCGCCAATGAATGCGCTGGTGTACGCCTCGGGCTTCGGGCTCTCGATGACATCGACGATGGCCTTGACCGCCTCTTCGACGGGCTGCGCCCCAGGAAGCTTGCGGTTGTCTACGATGCCGACGCCCATCGAGTTGACCCCGAACTCCGTCGCGACCACGCCCGGCAAGAGGAGCGTCACGTGGACGCCCGGATGCGTCTTCCTGAGCTCCACGCGGAGCGACGCGGTCAGCATGTTCACCGCGGCCTTCACTGCACCGTACGCGGCTCGCACGGGCGCGAGCGGGGCGCGCGACAGACCGCTCGAGATGTTGACGATGTGGCCCGCGTTCTTCGCCTTGAAGTGCGGCAGGACCGCCTGGATGCCGTAGACGACGCTCTTCATGTTGACGGTCCACATCGCGTCGAGATCCTCGTCGGTAAGCTCGGCGACGCTGCGCGAAATACCGCGACCGGCGTTGTTCACCCAGACGTCGATGCGACCGAAGTGCTCGATCGCCGCATTCGCGAGGCGCTCGACGTCGCCCCGCTTGGTGACGTCCGTGACGACCGCGAACGCTTGCTCGCCGATCCCCCTGGCAACCGCATCGAGTTCCTCTTTGCGGCGCGCCGCGAGGACGACCTTGGCCCCTTTGGTGGCGAGTTGCTTCGCGAGCTCCGCCCCGATTCCTGCGCTCGCGCCCGTAATGACGACGACTTTGCCCATGGCACCCTCTTCTCGTGCTTATTCGGCGCAAGCTGACCTGGGCACCAACGTGGGTCAAGGCGCGAGTACGTCTCGCCACGTGCCCGTCGGTCGACTGGCACCCCACGTGAGATGACTCCGGCTCACGAGACGTTGCGTGGCGCATCTCGTCTCGTCGAGGTGGCCACTGTCGTGAACGCGCGCGGGAACGGCCGCGCAAGCGATGGTGGCAGTCGAGGCGACCGCTCCGCTCCGCTCTTCATCCGCGTGCCCAGACGTTCGCCGCGAGCGTGCGCGAGGAGGAGTCCGGGGACGTCGTCGTGCGCCAGTATCCCGAGTGGACTCGGTCGTGAGTCGAGTGGACCGGGTCGTGAGTCGAGTGGACTCGGTCATGAGTCGAGTGGACTCGGTCATGAGTCGAGTGGACTCGGTCA
>JBAULD010001080.1:0-1947 GCA_049578005.1 Polyangiaceae bacterium | reverse complement strand
AGGAGGATGACAAGCGCGTAGCGCTCGGGGAGCGCGTACGCGAGGTAGCTCCTCCGTGCGGTGCGCGCGACGATCCACTTCAAGCCCGGGAGCGACGGCTGACCTTCGGCGACATCGAGGACGATGCGCCAGTGGGCGGCGGCGACGCGTACGTCGAACGGGATCGCGTGACCGGAGTAGTCGACCGTCTCGCCCTGAAAATCGACCAGAGCCGCGGCGCGCGCGCCGGGAACGCGGGCCACGAGCGCACGAAGGATTGCGGTGAAAGCGCTTTCCCCCTGATCGCGCAAGGGTCGATCCGTTCGCCGGCCGCTCCGCGTACCCGCCGTCCGTGGGCTCATGGGAAGGCAGCCGCCGCCTCGGCCATGAGCTCTCCGGCCGCCGCCGAAATCTCGACGGGAAAGCGCCGGCGCGCCTCGCGAAGCCCGGCGTTCACCTGGGACCGGACGCGGAGGTCTCGGACCTCGCCGGCGACGTCGCTCCTCAACCTCTGCACCGACTCGCGCGTCGGCGCGACACGCTCGATGAGACGAATGACGTGCCAGCCGAACGGTGTTTCGATGACTTCACTCAGCTGTCCGGGCGCATGCAGCTCGAGCGCGGCTGTGACGAACGTCGCGTCGACCAGCTCGCCACTGGGAATGCGTCCGGTCGCGTCGAACTCGGGGAGGCGTTCGACGGTGACGTCCAGCCCGGGGTGCGGCACTTGATTGGCGAGTCTCTCGAACGTGTCGTCGTCGTGAGCGAGTGCCACCGCACGATGTATCGATTCGGCGGTCGCGTAGGCGCGTGCCGAAGGAACGGTTTTGGAGCGGCGGACGACCGCATGCATCACGCGCACGCTCGCGAGCTCGTCGTCAGTCGGCGCGACGGCTCGCGCGTCGTCGCTCAATCGCTCGGGAACGTGGCGAGCCGCGGCGGCGATGGAAGCCCACCGAACGGCCGGCTCCCGGTCCAGTCCGCGAGCCGACGCTTCGCTGGCCAGGAGCGAGTCTTCGATGAGGTCATCGAGCGCTCGGCGCACGTCTTGCCGGCGAGCGCGCGCCACTTCGGCCACGAGCGACTTCGGGATGGCCACTTCTCCGACGCGCGCCGCTTCTCCATGGAGCGCCACGGAGGTGGATCTCGGCGCTTCTTGAGAACCGCACGCGAGCCCGGCGGGCAGCGCGACCAGGGATGACAGCACCCCCAACGTCCATGCGTTCACGGCCGCGCTCCGGGTCGCACGACCTGGACGGCGGCGCGTAGGGACACGACACCGACCGCGAGCCAATACACGGCCCGCAGGTCTTCTGCATGCGTCATTGCCGCCTCTCCGGCCACGAACGCCCCGGCCGCGGCGACGACGAGCGCAACGGCTAGAACGTCGACCAGCTTCATCGCCCTTCAAGATATCAGTCGAGCACGGCGTTCAGCAGCCCGGCCAGCACAAGGATGGCGAGCGATACGAGGGCGGCCATCGCTCGGCGAAGCCTCCGTGCGCCGGACGGCACGGAGCGCGGCGCGTGGCGCTGCAGAGCGATCTCCGTCGAAGCCCCGATGACGGCGAGGCCAGCCGCCAATCCGACGAATCGGCCGAGGAGGGCTCGCTCGGCGCCCGCGATTCGCCACCCGACGCTCTCCAGAAGAGCGGCCACCAGTGCGCCGCCTGCGACGTAGACGATATCGGTTCGGGTAGTCCGCTGAGAGGCACGCATGGAGGGGGCATCAGGAGCACGGTCCTCACTATCGCGAGTCTTCACCGCCGGAGCGGCCCATACGAACGCGAAGAGCGCCCAGCCAAGCACTCCTGCCACGCCGCGAGGTGCGTCCATCCGAAGGGGGGCGAGCCCGGCGGGAGCCGCGCACCACGATACGGCGCAGGCGGCAACAAACCCCCAGAGCGACGCGGCGCGCGTGCGACCGGCCCAGCGGCGTTCACCGAACACGCCCAGCGCCAGCATGACG
>JBAULD010001079.1:0-6739 GCA_049578005.1 Polyangiaceae bacterium | reverse complement strand
GCCGTAAGGCATCGGAGGGCGGCCCCGATTCGGGATATCAGGAATGACTCGAAGTCTTCGAATGTGTCCTCGTACGAGCCGCTGTCGACCTTCTCCACATCGTACTTTCGGCCACCGAAGCCAGTGCGTACTCCGGCGCCGTCCGTTGCCGTCACGTGGATGCGCTCGCGCCTTTGGACTTTGCCGGTGTTGAAGGGCGGATCGATGTAAGCGAGCCGAGCGAATGTCTTCGGCAGCGTAGGAAGCACCTCCGCGTTTTCGCCCAGGATGATCTTGTTCATCGCGACTTACGCCAGCATCTCGGGAACGTCCATCGCGCACAAGACGCCAGCGGGTCTCTGGTTATCAAAAGGTGGGTCTAAGCAGGCATGATCTTTGATCTGAGTGAGCGTCGGCTTCGCACGCGGCCGGGGCGACGACTTGCGTCATATCCTGACGCCATTCGCACTGGCGCACTCCCAGCCACATGTTGGGCGGCTCGGCCGAGGGCCGGAAGCTCGCGCGGACCTCAATGAATGCTGGCAAAGGAATGGCTCCGCTCATTCCAGTGGTTATGGTTAGGAGGGGCATCGAGGTGATCATGAACACACGACTCGCGATGATGACCTGCTGCGCGGCCGCTGTGGTTTCGTCTGCGAGCGCTTTTGCGCAGAGCGATCCATGGTGGAGCGGGGCTCCGGACGCTCCGGCGCAAGAGGCGCCGCGTCCAGCACCAGTCGCCGAAGCGCAGCCGCAACCTCCGCCACCTCCCCAGCCTGACACGCCGCAGCAGGCCCCCGCGCAACCACCGCCGGACTCAGCCCAAACACAGCCTCCGGCGGTCCCGGCACCACCGTACCCCGCGCCGGCTCCGCAAGTCACCGAGCAGATGGCCGTGCAAGGTGAGTGGGTCCACACCGAGCAGTACGGCTGGACTTGGGTACCTTACGGAACGACGGCACTCACCGTAGGCGTTCAGCCGTACGTTTACCTGTTCGCGCCGTCGTTCGGCTGGAGGTGGTTCGTTTCGCCTTGGGGCGTCGGGCCCTTCCACTACGGGGCCTGGGGTTGGGGTCCCCGATGGGGACCGCGCTACGCTCCGCCCCGCGGGCTGGCTGGGTTTCATTACGCGCCCGGTGCCGGAGCACGAAGCGTTTACGCGCCCCGCGCTTATGGAGGCGCCGTTCACGGTGCAGCTCCGATTCATGCGGGAGCCGCCGCTCACGGCTTCGGCGGTGGGCACGCAGGTGGCGCCGTGCATTTCGGGGGTGGCGCAGGCCATCACCGTTAGGGGCTCGGAGCCGGTAAAATGGAGTATGAGTCGGCTTTCTGATTGCCCTGTGTAATCCAACTGGGGCTAGTCTTTCGGTGAGAGACGCGCCACGAACGTCGTCCCGTGGTTGCGCACGGCGATCCCCTCCGGACCCCTTCGCGCTTCGAACGCGTTGGCCAGATCGGCCTTCAGGGGCGCTCGCAACTCCTCCGGGACTATGCGCAGAAAGTTTCCAAAGGAACTCGACTCGACGAAATCCACGACGGCTTCCCCGTTCGGGATCGCCCGAGTTCGCTGCCTGATGCTGAGCTCGACGAGTTCGAGTCCGCTCGCGAGGACCATCGATATGAGCTCCGTCGTCGTGTGGCCGCGGCTCACGAGCGCCAGGGCAGATAGGTCGACCCTCTCCGAATAGGGGTGCCGACTGAACACGGGTGCGCAAACTTCCGTCACGGTGCTCGCACCGATCAGTTCTTTCGGCAGCGTGGTTACGCCGAGTCGTCCGCCGGATCGCAGGACACGTTTGACCTCGGCGAGCGCTTTGGGCTTGTCGGACACCCAGTGAAATACGGCCGACATGCAAACCGCGTCGAAGCTCCCGGCGGCGAACGCGCAAAGGTCCTCGGCGCGGCCGATCTCGAAGGAGGCCCGACGTGCACGAGCACGCGCAATGGCGACCCGCTCCGGAAGGGGGTCGATTCCGACGACGTTCCCGTCGGGCCCCACTATCTCGGCGATCCACTCTGCCAGCCGTCCGGTTCCACAACCAATGTCCAGGACTCGGTTGCCCGATCGGAGTTCGAGCCGTTCGACGAGGCGCTTGCCGCTTTGGAATTGCGACTCGCTCAGGCGATCGTAGATGGCCGCGAGACGGGGATTGTCGTGGTCGAACGAGGTCGTCATGGTGGCTCGGACTACTTCGCATCTCGCGAAGCGTGGTGAGAAGCAAACGCGGTCGCGCGATGTAGGATGTGAATGTTGTCCGTGACGCTCTGGCCCGTCAAACTCACGATGAAATTGCCGTCCGCTTCGCGGACGTCGATGTCGACCCAAGAATCGGGCAGCCAATAAGGGTCGCTCGGATCCTGGGAAAGATCGATTTCCCCGAGCGTTGCCCGGGCCCCGTGACATCGGAGCAGTCGTTCCAGCTCGGCTGCCGAAGTCGGCTCCGCCGGCCGCACGACGAGCTTCACTCCGAAGACTTGCGCGACGCCATTGCAATAGTCGACGTGGCACTTCGATTCGGCCTTCAGCACGGCCATGTGTTGAATCGAGCGCAGGTCTTCTTGGCGGGCGGGAGCGCCTACGCACTGGCGCTGCGCGACCTGTGCCGCTCGCGCGGGCAGGGGAATAGGTGCGTCACACGAACAGAACAGGGCAGCTGCCATAGTCGTCACCGCGAAGCGGGACGCGTTCATCGGAAACCTCGGTTCGGTGGGGGTGGGCAATGCACAGCTACGCGCCCGCCGCGAACCGGTTTCGCGGCTCAGCTTCCGATGGCGAGCCAAGAAACGTCGACGGACCAGATCTTCGTGTAGAGCCAGGTCTCCGCCTCGAGCGTGAATCCGGCGCTGGTGATGTCGATCGGGCGCACGCGGATGCGGAGGTTGTCCTCCTTGCTCACGTCGAGGCCGACGATACCGACCTGAACGACCGGCGGCGTGGAGAACGTCCGGCTGAACGAGACATGGTAGCGAAAGACCCGGGTTCCGTCGTTCCACGGTTCGAGCAAGGACCAGCCTTCGAGCGAAGCGTCCATAAGGACTGTGGCGGAAAGGAGACTGAGCGGGGCTACGTCGGACATGGTCCGAGCCTACAAGGAAACCGGCGGCGACGGCTCAGGGACGATGAGCGGGACGCCCGCGTCGAGCGGCGGGCCGTTCGGCACGACCGTGCGGATGGCGGTGCGCCGCCTCAACAAAGGTTTCTTCGACGACGATCTCGATCGATCCCTGCAAGACGCCTCGGGTGGCAAACAGCGCTTCGGCGACCTTTTGGAGGCGATCCGCGCGACCCCGCATGACAATGACTTCAAGGCATCTCTTGTGATCGAGGTGCACGTGCATCGTCGAGCGGACTTGATCGCCCAGCTCGTGCTGCAGCTCCGTCAGGTGCTCGCTGAGCTCCCGAACGTGATGGTTGTAGACGATGGTCACGCTGGCAAACGCTTCGACGCGTCGGGAAGCCTGGGACCGGACGATTTCCGCCCGAGCTAGGTCCCGAAAGAGCTCGGACCGGGTGCATTTGCGCTCTTGGACGAGCTCATCGAACTTTGCAAGGAGCGACGTTTCCATGGCGACACCGAATCGGGCCAGAGACATGCGACGCGGCGAAGAGCCTACGCCGGGGCGATCGCGCTGGCAAAGGTGTGCGTGCGCTCCCTTGAAGAGGGGGTCGCCGTCGGACATGATGAGGCTCTGATTTCTATCGTTGCCCCCGGCTTCCAATACGCTCTGCAAGACGCCACCGATGCGCGCCGGTGGACGGTGCGATGAACGGCCGGTTTGCCTCGTTCGCTCTCCTCCTGCTACCGGTCGTCGCGCCGGCGGAGCTCGCGACGGCACGGCCCGCAACACCAATTCTGCACGAGCCGATCTCTCCCGATCCCGCCGAGGACCTCGCGCTCCACGTCGAACTCGACAGCGACCTGCCGGCGGCCCTCCAGACGACGGTCGGCATTGTGTCGGCACCGGATCCACGCAAGCTCCCGTCGCCTTCCGACGCCGTCTACGGTCCGAGTACGGACCACGACGTCTTCGTGCCTGACCGCGAGACGGGACGCCCGGACGTCGGCACTTACGACGAGCCCTTCACTCCCTCGACCGCACCGTTCAAACGCCTCGAGGCGTTCGATGGCGTGAGTAGCGACTACAAGCTCTATGTTCACGACCCGCGACTCACCCAAGTGCCGACGGGTGCGTCGTCCGGTCCGAGCGACGACGCGTTCTATGCGAATCTGGTCGTCGATGCCCAATCCGGGCGAAATGTGCGGATCCCCAGTGTTGGGGCAGGCGCGCGAATCGTCCACGCTCGTCTCGGGATCGGCGTGGACGAGATCCCGATGCGCGTAATGCGCGACGGAGCCGACAACTGGTTTCTTCAGGCCTACGGCCCTCAAAAGGCGGTCCGCGGTCGCCTTGTAATGGAAGTCCTCGCTCCTCGCGCGGGCCTCGGAGGGCAGCTGAGGGACCCCGGTTGGGGGGACCTGCAAGCCGTCGCTCCGCTGCCCGACAACGTCGCGCGCGAAGCGACCGTCGTCCGGGCCGCCCTTCACGTGAGCCGTCGAATGCAACCGCGACAAGCGATCGCGAGGCTCGTCCAGTACTTTCGCGAGTTCACTGACTCCGACGAACCACCGCGCGGTCGGGGAAGCGTTTATCTGGACCTGGCCCTGTCGAAGAAGGGGGTTTGCCGGCATCGCTCGTTCGCTTTCCTTGTGACAGCCCTGAGCCTCGGAGTTCCGACGCGGCTCGTGATGAACGAAGCTCATGCTTGGGTGGAGGTGCACGACGGAACGCTGTGGCATCGCATCGACCTCGGAGGGGCAGGTCGGATAACGGCCGAAGCGTCCGAGGCGATGTCGAGTGTTATGCCTTACGAACCTCCGCCCGACGCGTTCACCTGGCCGCAGAACGCCCATCGAGGCGGCGACATGGCCGCGAGTGCGCGGGGGCGTGGACCGCCTCCGACGCCGGCAAGCTCAAACTCGATCGCGTCGGGAGGGTCGGCCGTGGACGAAGGAGTCCCGGCGGACGGCGTTGGGGATCCCCTGAGGGCGGGCGGCGGCGTGCCCAGCGGCTCGGCCTCTGTACCGTCCTCCTCCGCAATACCGGGTGCGACATATGGTCACGACAACCGCCCCGTCTCTTCGATATCGATTGTCGCGCCGGCCGCCGAGGCCCGTCGAGGGGAACCCCTTCGGATAAGTGGAATGGTCCGGGCCGACGAGGAACCCTGCCCGCAATTGCCTGTGGAGCTTTGGTTACGAGCAGCCGGACGACAAAAGTCCTTCCTTCTCGGCACGCTGGCCACCGGTGACGACGGCGCCTTTTCCGGGGCCATCGTCGTACCCGTCGAGGCCACGCTCGGCGATTATGACATCATCGCGCGCACACCAGGTACTATGCGCTGCGGCGCGGGCAGTAGCGAATAGGGAGCGAAATGGGCAAAGGCATGGAGTGGCGCAGCCGTATCAGAATGGCTCTCGCCTTGACTCTCACCGTGGGCTGCGGCTCAGGGCCGCCGGCACAAGCGAGTCGGCCGGTGAGCCATGCTATGGCAAAGGACGACGCGGATGGCCCGATCGTGTCCGTCGCTGGTGGCTTGCTCAAGATTCAAGTGTGTGCGGCCGATGTCGTTCGCGTCGCATTCGCCCGCGACCGCAGTTTTTTCTCGCATCCGTCGCTCGCCACCGCGCCCAAGCGCTGCGAAAAAGTGCCATTTCGAACGGCGGCGATGCCCGGGCGGACAACGATCACGACTTCGAAGCTTGTTGTGGAAGTCGACGCGACGACGGGCGCAGTTACATTCCGAGACCCAAACGGTCAGACCATCCTCGCCGAAACCACCGGGGGCCGACAGTTGACCCAGGCGGTTGTTCACGGAGAACAAGTCACGAACGTCCGCCAAGAGTGGACACCGAACTTCGACGAGTCGCTGTACGGACTCGGACAGCACCAGCAGGGGCTGATGGACATCCGCGGTTACGACCTCGACCTCCACCAATACAACACGGAGGTCGTCGTTCCGTTCCTGGTTTCGAGCAAAGGCTACGGGATCCTCTGGGACAACACTTCCTTTACGCGTTTCGGGGATCTCGGAATAGCCCTTCCGCTGCCTGAAACGACAGGCCTGTATGCGCCAGGCGGAATCCCCGGCGACGTCGCGCCCGGCGACGGATCCGTGAATTGGACGGGGACCGTTACGCCTGCGGTTACCGGAGACTATACGTTCCGCACGTATTCCACGGGGACGATCCGGCTGACGGTCGGGTACCGAACGGTCATCGACCACTACCGCCAAGACTGGCTTCCGAACGAGGACATTGCCCGCGTGCATTTGACCAAGGGCTCTCCCATCCCCGTCAAGCTGACGTGGACTGGCGAGGGGAACAAGAAATTCATTCGATTGCTTTGGAAGCCGCCCGTCGAAAGTCCGACGACATCGCTCTGGTCCGAAGTGGGTGACGGCACCGACTACTGGTTCGTCTACGGACCCGACCTCGACCACGTGGTCGGCGGCTACAGGCGCTTGACCGGCGAAGCCCCGATGATGCCCCGGTGGGCGTTCGGCCTTTGGCAGTGCAAAGAACGCTACAAGACGGCACAAGAAATTTTGGATGTTCTCAAAGGATACAGGACTCGAGGCATTCCAATCGACAACATTGTTCAGGACTGGCAGTACTGGCCCGCAGGGCAGTGGGGATCGCACGAGTTCGATCCGGATCGATATCCGGATCCAACCGGCTGGATTCGCACCATTCACGAT
>JBAULD010001078.1:0-6509 GCA_049578005.1 Polyangiaceae bacterium | reverse complement strand
CGGTTACGACGTGCCGGCCACGGTGGCCACGGCGAAGGAGGCTTTGGAAGCCGTCGAGACGTTCCGGCCCGATCTCGTGCTGATGGATGTCCATCTCAAAGGCGCCGACGACGGCGTGGCCGCGGCTGCCGCCATTCAGGCGTTCCGGCCGACCCCCGTCGTCTTTCTGAGCGCTTACGCCGACGATGCGACGGTGGAGCGAGCCGGCGGGGTGGAACCGTATGGGTACCTACTCAAACCGTTCAACGATCGCGAGCTTCGTGCAACGGTCGAGATCGCGCTTCGGCGGCACGCCCGTGCCGAACGGGTCGCCGAGCGGACGACCCTTCTCGCGGGGGTCCTCGGCAGCTTGCCGGACATCGTCCTTTCCGTCGATACGGCGGGGAAGATCCTTCTTGCCAACGACGCCGCGCTTCGAGCCGTGGGCGCGACGTCAGCCGGCGAGACCACAGGATGGACGAGAGGGGGAAATGGACTTCGCCTTCCGGATGGAGAGACGGCGTGCCCGCCCGACCACCTTCCCCTCGCGCGGGCGCTGCGCGGCGAGAACGTTCAAGACGCCGAGGTTTTCGTCCAGGCACCGTCCGAGGCGAACGGACGCCTCTACAACTTCACCGCGGCGCCCCTGCGCGACGAGAGCGGACGGATGACGGGTGCGGTCGCGGTGGGGCGCGATATCACTGGCTTGCGAGCGACGCAGTCCGATCTCCAGCAGCTCTCCGATACCGACGAGCTCACGGGAGCTTACAACCGGCGGGGGTTTTTGGTGGCCGCTCGGGCCAAGCTCGACGCAGCGACAAGTTTGGGCTGCACGCCCGCGCTCGTCTTCGTCGACCTCAACGAGCTGAAGCGAATCAACGACGAGCTCGGCCACCAAGAGGGCGACCGCGCGATCGCGGACGCGGTCGACGTGCTCCGTTCGTCGTTTCGAAACTCAGATATCGTCGGGCGGCTCGGCGGCGACGAGTTTGTCGTCCTCGCCAAAGACGCTGGACCCTATTCGCACGTGCTACGCGATCGCCTGCAGTCGGCGCTCGACGAGTTCAACGACCGTTCGGGTCGGCAATACCGGCTGTCGATGAGCGTCGGAGTCTCCCAGCAGGACCCGACCGAGCCGGTTTCGCTGGAGGCTCTCGTGGAGCAGGCCGACAAGCGAATGTACGAAGAGAAGGCCTTGCGCAGGCGCCACAGCGGCGTGACGCGCGTAGCTCCGGTGCCGGGCGAAGACGACGCGTGCAACGTCATTGTCGGAGGCGCCCGTGACCTCCGGGCCAAGGGGCAGGGGCCCCGTTTCTGACGACGCGAGCGCGCCTCAAACGATCAAAAAGGAGAGTTTGCCGCCGCTATATCCGGCCACGGTGAGCTCGATGTCCAGCCTGGCCGTCGGGCGCGCCCCGACTGCCGAGGTGAGCACCGTCTGCGCGGCAGCCGCGGACACGACGTCCCGAAGGCGTACGTGCGTCGCGCCGAACAGGCTCGCCATGATGTTGAGCACCTCCCGAAGGTTCTCGGAGAGCTCCGCGGGGAGGAGCCCCGCTCGGACTGCCTCCGCGGCGACACCGGGCGGCACGAGGGCCAGAGCGGCGCCCGCGGAAGCGGCAAATGGCAGGTCGCAGACCGCGACGGAGACCACCTTGTCGGCGTCGTCCGAGTACGTTGCGGCGTAAAGCTTCGCGGACGGCGAAAGGACGCCACATTTCTTCGCCGCCACACCCTTGCCGAGTAGGTCGCGCAAGAGTCGGGCGACGGCGTCTGGGAGGGGGAGGGTCGGCGAAGCCATTCGTTCTCGAGCCTTTCGGAGTGTAACTGCGAAAGGGGCTCCCGTGAAAAGAACCGCCAATTTTGACCCGTGGACGGGCACCTCTCCCACGCCCGCGCCCGCGCCCAAGCCGGAGCGTCCGTTCCCAGCGGACCCGCTTGGACGGTCCAGCCGGCCTACGAGGTTAGCGCCTTCTCGACCGCCGCCTTCACCTCGGGACTCGTAGGGTCGACCGTTGGCTCAAAGCGCGCGAGGACTTCGCCGTGCTTGCCGACGAGAAACTTGTTGAAATTCCACTTGAGCTCCCCGGAGAACTTCGGCGTGGTCGCGGGGCTCGTCAAGAACGCGAAGAGGGGGTCGATCCCGGGCCCCTTGACCCTCACCTTGGCGAACAAGTCGAACGTCACGTTGAAGCGCGACGTGCAAAACTCTTTGATTTGCTCGTTCGTGCCCGGCTCCTGAGCGCCGAAATCGTTGGAGGGGAACGCGAGGACCGTGAAACCGCGCGACGCATACTGGTCGTACAGCGATTGCAGTCCCGCGTACTGCGGAGTGAGACCGCACTGCGACGCGACGTTGACGATCAACGTGACTTTGCCGTCATAGTCGGCGAGCTTCTTCGGCGTTCCGTCGATCTTTGCCACCTCGAAATTGTGGACCGTCTTGGCCATCGCGTCCTCCTTCGGTCGCCGGCAGCTTAGTCGATGCGGGCCGGCTCGCCGCTCAAGGGCGCGCCGCCCGCCCGGAGCGGGCGAGTGGCGCGGGTCTGACGAAAAATTTCTCTTTCCCCGCGATCCTGTCGCGCTTTCCCGATTGACAATACGGGGGACGAGAAGCCGAGCGCCCAGCGCTTGCCCCGGAGCGTGCGAAGGAGTAGCGATTGGGCCAAGTGTCGCCGATCACTCGGTTCCCGGTAGTCGCGGTAGTAGCCCTCCAAGCGATGGGCCGGGTTCCGAGCGCGTAGCAGGCGATGACGAACCCCGGCCGGAGGCCGCGGGTTCACTTGGGATCTCTCGGTCGTCCGGCCTCTCGAAGGAAAGGACTGACCATGGAATCCGTCGTGTACATGAATGGTGCGTTTCGCCCCGAGAGCCAAGCGACTTTATCCGTGCGCTCGAGGGTCGTGAACTACGGCTTGGGTTGCTTCGGTGGCATCCGGGGGTACCGCGCGGACGTCGGGACTCAGGTAAACCTGTTTCGGTTGGATCGGCACGTCCGCAGACTCGATCAATCGGCGCGCATCCTGCGACTTCGTTTGCCTCGGCCACCCGCCGACATCGCGGAGCTGATTGTGGATTTGCTTCGCCGAAACGAGATGCGAGACGACGTCTACGTTCGCCCGCTCGTGTATGCCGATTCCAACGAGCTTTCGCCGATCCTGGATACGGAGACCAGCGCGACTGCGATCTTTTGCATGCCGCTCGGCCGGTATCTATCCGCGGACCCGATCGACGTTTGCGTTTCGAGCTGGAGGCGCGTCCGAGAATCTGCGCTCCCGGCCCGTGCCAAGGCGACCGCGGCGTACCTCAATAGCGCGCTCGCTCGCCGGGAAGCGATGGACCACGGGTGCACCGAGGCCATTCTGCTCACCGAGGAAGGTCATGTGTCGGAGGGCTCCGCCGAGCATGTCGTCCTCGTTCGGGACGGTTGCCTGGTCTCGCCGCCGAGTACCGACGACAACCTGGACGGGATCACGCGGCAGAGTTTGATCGCGCTGGCACGCGAGGATCTCGCGATCCCGTTCGTGGAGCGACCGATCGGGAGAACGGAGCTGTACGTCGCGGACGAGATGTTTCTATGCGGTACCGGCGCGGAAATCACTCCCGTGCGATCCGTAGACCGCCGGCTCGTCGGCGACGGAAATGTGGGCCCTGTCACGCGTCGCCTCTCGCAACGTTTCGAAGACGTGGTTCGCGGGCGCGTGCCGGCTCGAAGTGACTGGCTGACGCCGGTCTGGTGATCGGGCTCGTTCGCTGGGAGCCCGCCACCTGCCCCTTGCGTGGGCGGCGGCTCCGGCGACGATCCCCGGAGACGAAGGCCGCTCACGGGGCTTGAAGATACTTGGGATCGGCGCCGGGTCCGTCTAGCGACTGGAGAAATTCCACGAGATCGCTTTGGTCGAGGTCAGAAAGCCCGAGCGGATGAATTTCGCTCGTGCCGACATAGCCGTAGGGCGAGCCGCCGTCGTTGAAGAAGGCAACGACCTTGGCCAGCGTGCCGAGCTGCCCGGTGTGCATGAAGGTCGGGCGCTGGCTCACGCAGCGCAGAGTCGGCGTCCGGAACGCGCCGTCCATCTTGGGCGTCACGGCGCTCGGTAGCCGGCCGTCGGTGCCGTCGCTGAACGCGCCGAGCGTATCGAGCGGGTCGGCGATGGCCGTCGCGAGCCCGGTAGCCGCGCCGTGGTCGTCCGAGTCGACAAAGGCCTGCTGAACCTGGGTGGGGACGAGTCCAACGTCGTGAAACTGCTGATCGGAAAGAAACGGGCCCGAGTGACAAGTCGAACACCCGGCCTTGCCGACAAAAAGGGCCGCGCCGCGCTGCGCCGCTCGAGAGGTCGCCCCTGCGCTGCCTTGCATCCATGCGTCGAATGGGCTCGGACCGCACGTCAGCAGTCGCTCGAAGGCGCCGATCGCCTTGCCCGCATTCACGATGACCGTGGTCACCGCCGTCTGCTGCGCGGCGCTCAAACCGTCGTACTCGGCGTGGTCGCCGGGCATTCCGTGGAAGGTGCCGTCGCACGTCGGCTGCGGGTCCGAGGGATTCTTCGGCTGGCATCCCGTGAGCTGAGCGCTGAGCTGGGGGAACTGAGCGGGATCGGCGAGCGGCGGCATCGGGCCGAAGATCCCCTCGTAATCGGATTGGTACTTCGCGTAGATCTGCTCGGCTTCGTAGAGCCGCGAGCTGTTCATCTCGACGACGCTCTCGAGCGGACCAAATACTTGGTTATAGAGCGCGTCGCGTCGCCCGTCCCACATCAGCAGAGTGGCTTGTCCGACGTCGAGCAACGAGGGCGCACGCCGGCGCCCCCATCCCGCTCCCAGAGAGACCTGAAGCTGAAACGAACGTGTGTCGGAGAATCCGGACTTCGGGATGTGGCAGCCCGCGCAGGCTACGCGCCCGGTTTGCCCGACCGTACCCAACGTTTGGGGGCTCCCGTCGTTGTCGGTATCGAGAAGGGGCCCTGAGAACGATGAGTCGTAAAACAACCTTTGGCCGAAGAGCGCGGCCGCCGCATTGTCCGCGAAGCGGTTCGTGGGGTCGGGCGGCGACGCGGGGAGCGATGCGGGGGCGAGCGCCTGGAGGGCTTGCAGCTCCGCGGGGGTAAGAACCGGATCGGGATCTCCCCCGTCTGCCTCGGCACTGCCGCCGGCGGCATCGACGACCGGGGACGGCGGACCACCGTCGCCGGAGGTCTCGGCCGAGGCCCCGATGGACTGGGAGCTGCAGGCACTCTCCAGGATTGCGACCGCGAACGTCGCTCTCAGTATGCGGTGCACGCGAACCTGGCATCCCATGCCGGAGCGGCAACCCCGCTCTTGATCCCGAGATCGTCCCAGTGGCGCACCGTCTCGTTGCACTGGTGCTCATGTAGAAAGCCGTACGGTTTGGACTGGTCGCAGACGCCCTCGTCTTGCGCTCCCTCGTGATAGAGGACGTCGCCGAAGGTGACCGTGACGGTTCCCGACAGAGCAAAGCCTTTGCTCGGGTAATGCGTGCAACCGGCGGGCGAGTCGTCCATGAGGACGTAGACCGTGCTCGATGAGATGTACGCGTCGAACTTGGTCATGCGGTCCACGCCGGCGTGCTCGAACGGCGGCTCGGCGGGGGGAATGGTCGCGTTCGTGTTGTTCCCGTTATTCCAGTTATCGTAGTCGATGAGCGCATGATTCGGCGCCTGGTTGTTGACCGCCCACGACGCCCCGTTCACGAGGCCGCGGAAAGCCTGAGCCTCCAAACGCATGGACGGGCCCTCGATCGTCTGGATGAGCAAGAAATTGCCATTGGGGTTCTGGAAGCCGTCCTCGACAGGGATGGGTTGATCGGTCACGAGCAGTTGAGGATATCGGCGGTCGGTACCCACGACGTTGACGGTCCAGGTGACGTGCAGATACGTGCTCGCGTCGGCGCTCACCGTCGCAGGCTGCTGGGCCGTGAAACGCAGGCGGCCGGTCACGTCTTGTGACCAGTCGTCGAACACGTGCCAGAACTGCCCCAGAAACGGGCCGTGCGTGAAAACGAGGGGACCGGTCGGATTGTCGATCGAGTAGGCCCCAAAGTCGAAGACCGACGAAGTCCAATGCCCGCTGGCGTTGTCCCCGGAGAACTTCGGGTCGCGGCTCGCCGTCTCGGAGGGCGGAACCGAGCTCGCGCTGAATCCCTCGTACCAATCCCAAGCGCTCGGGTCGTGGGGTTGCGGCGTCACCTGAATGAACGACCGTGCGATGGGAACCGGTGACGCGGTCTGGGTCTGCATGAGCGCGAGCCCGCCCGGCTCTTTGCCCGGAAGATCGTATTGACCGTTGATGTACACCTCACCGGTGGCCGAGGCCTGCTGAATCTGCGCGAGAGTGAAAAACGGCTGATGCGGAGGTGCGGACAGTGCTTGTGGCGAAAGCAGTCCCTGGTACGGGCAGCCCGACGAGAGCGCCTCCACGACGAGGGTCGTCGGGCCCCTGAGGCCAGACCACTCGAGGTGCCAGAGAGGGCCCTGACCCTGGTTCGACGCACGTTTGAACCGCTCGTTTCCGAC
>JBAULD010001077.1:0-3776 GCA_049578005.1 Polyangiaceae bacterium | reverse complement strand
TCCTTTCACTCCCTACCGGTTCGATGTACGAGGCCAAACCGTCTCGCCCTTCCGGGAGGGCCCGTTCGACGGGTTCGGATTCGTCGGACTGGGCGTGTCGATTCCGTGAAGGCTGGCGCGCCCGCCGGGCATCCATCGTCTGGGACCTTGTATTCTTCTTTGGAGCGGATGCCGATTCGAGTCGAAGTCAGCCGGCCCGACCACCTGGCCGATCGACTGGACGTATCGTCCGTTCATGACGACTACGCCGATTTCGTCTGGCTGAGTCTTCAGCGCCTCGGGGTACGCGACGCCGACGCCGAGGACCTGCTGCAAGAGGTCTTCGTCGTCGTGCACCGGCGCTTGCACACGTTCGACGGTTCGTCGCGGATCACCACGTGGCTCTTCGGGATTTGCCTGCGCGTCGTCGCCGGGCATCGCCGCCGAGCGCACCGCCGGCACGAGGAGAGCGTCGCGCAGCTGCCCGAAGGCGTCGTGCTCGAAGCGGGCAGTCCCGAGCAGATCGCCTCCGCCCGGGAAGACCAAGCGCGCCTGCGGTCCGTCCTCGACCTGATGGACCTCGAGAAGCGGGCAATCTTCGTGATGTTCGAGATCGACGAACTGAGCTGTGAGGCGATCGCCGACATGCTCTCGATTCCCCTCGGCACGGTGTATTCGCGGCTCCACGCCGCGCGAAAAGACTTCGATCGCGCGGTCGCCCGGCTTCGGGCCCTCGAAGCGTCCGAGCTCGCCTCGCGACGTCGAGGTCGACCATGAGCCCTCCGGTCCGCTGGCGAGACGATGAGTCGGTGCCGTCCGAGCGGCGCGAGCTCCTGCGAAGGGCGTCCGGCTCGCGCGCGCTCCCCAAGGAGGTTCGCACGCGGTCGGCGGCGCGCATTCGGCGGCTCCTCGTCGTGCCCGCCGCGGCGGGCTTGTTCTTGTGGATGAAGAGCGTCGCGGCCGCGGGTCTGTGTGTACTCGGCGTGGTGGCCGCCGTGCACGTCGTGCCCGCGCTGACGCATTGGGTGGCCCCGGCTCCGAAGCCCGCTCCCGTCGCGCCGATTCCGGTTCGACACCGCTCCGTCCCGACGGGCGAGGGAACCCCTCGCGCCGACAACGCGGAAGTGCACGCCGAATCGTCCCCTCCGATTCCAGCGCCCGTCCACGCGGAGGCCCCCACTGCGCCCGCGCCGGCGCCGCCTCCCGTCGTGACGAATCACGCGGTGCCCGGGCCAGGGGAAGGAGCCCACTCGGATCTCGTTCCAGTCGATTCGCTGGCGCGCGAGGCGGCGATGCTGGAACAGGCGCGCGCCGCGCTCGACCGCAACCCGAGCGTGGCGTTGGCGATTGCGAACCGACATGCCGCGACATTCCCGGCGGGGAGCCTCGGCGTCGAACGGGAGCTCGTGGCCGTACAGGCGTTGCAGCGGCTCGGACGGTACGCCGAAGCCCGGACGCGCGGGTCGGGGCTTCTCGAGCAAGCGCGTGGCAGCATTTACGAAAAGCGCGTGAAGACCATGCTGGAGACGATGGCGTCCCCGTGATCGGCCGGGGCACTTGGCGGATTTTTCGAAGGCAGCAATAGGGCCGCGACATTCATGAGGCGATGGAGGTCGCGATCATGCGAAGAGTTCACCATTTGCTTCTTTGGCTTTCGACATTTGGTCTTAGTGGCCTTGCGGCGTGCGTACCGGATACGTTCATTGCCACGACGGGCGACGGCGGCAGTGTCGGGGAGGGCTCCAGCAGCTCCGGCGGTTCCGTAGGCTCCACGAGCTCGGGCAGCTCCGGAGGCTCCACCGGCTCGAGCAGCTCCGGCTCGTCCAGCGGTTCGGGCTCCACGGATGGCGGGACGGGCGGGAGCGCGTGTATGTCGGACACCGATTGCACGTCGAACGAAATCTGTGGCTTCCCCGAAAGCCTCGCCTGCGCGGCTACCGGGCAGTGCTTCCCGGCGCCGGGTGCCGTTTGCCAGGCGTACAGCATCGGCTGTGCGTGCGACGGGACCGAGATCAACGTCGCTTGCACCGGCTTGCCCGCAGGGTACGCATCCAGCCCGCTCTTGCACACGGGGCCCTGCACAGGCGACGACGCCGGCATCGCGAAAGACTCGGGGACCGATTCGGGAGGCTCCCATACCGCGTGCTCGACCGACGCCGACTGCGCACCGAACGAACTGTGCGGATTCTTGGAAACGGCGGCGTGTGCAGCGAAAGGCGAGTGCTTTTCGGCGGCTGTGGTGACGTGCGCGTCGTACGGCGCGGGATGCGCGTGCGACGGCACCCAGATCAATATCGCGTGCAATGGATTGCCGGCGGGTTACGGAACCAAACCACTCCTTCACACGGGCGCATGCGCCGACGCCGGCCCAGCAAAAGACTCCGGGACCGTCTGCGCTTCCGGGCTGGGCGGACAGTGCGGTGGCAAGATCGTCAACCCGTGCACCTGCCAGGCGGGCCTAGTCTGCACTTCAAGCGCCAGCGGTGCGCCCTTCGGCGACGTAGGCGGGACGTGCGAGCCGGCCGACTCGGGCGGAACGCACACACCGTGCATGGCCAGCGCTGACTGCACGCCGAACCAGATCTGCGGCTTCCCGGAGGTACAGGGCTGCGCGGCTCAAGGCGAGTGCTTTCCGGCGCCGATGGTGAATTGTCTGGCCATCAGCCTGGGTTGCGCGTGCGACGGAACGGAAATCAACACCGCGTGCAACGGGCTCCCCGGCGGATACGAGACCAAACCGTTTCTCCACACGGGGCAGTGCGGAACCGCGGCCGACGCCTCGCTCGGGTGCACGGGTTCGGCTCCAAACTGCTTCGGCAACGACGATCAGCTCTGCTGCGGTCAAGACCCGTCCGGAATCGCGACGTGCCAGAACGGCGCCTGGATGTGCGGAAGTGCCGCGGCGCCGGGATGCAACGGAAACAAGTGCCTGCAGCCGGGAGGCGACGCGTCGACGGACTGAGACTCTTCCTATGGCCGACGCGGCCCCGTACGATGGCCCATGGACCTCTTTCGTCTCGACGAAAAGACGGCCGTCGTCACGGGCGCGGGCTCAGGCATAGGCCAAGCCATCGCGCAGGTCTTCGCGGCGCACGGTGCCGTGGTCTGGGTGGTCGATCGCGACCACCCAGCGGCCGAATCGACCGTCGCTCAGATTCGCGCGGCGGGCGGGCGCGCGGAGGCGGCACACGCCGACGTCTCGTCGGAATCCGACGTCGCCGCGCTCGCCCGGCAAACCGGCCCGGCGGACATTCTCGTGAACAACGCGGGCATCGGGCACGTCGGAACGCTGCTCGAAACGACCGGCGCGGACCTCGATCGCCTCTACGCGGTCAACGTGCGCGGCGTCTTCAACTGCTGCAAAGTCTACGTCCCAAGCTTCCTCGCGCGAGGCCGCGGGAGCGTGATCCAGATCGCATCGATCGGCGGAGTCGTCGCGGTCCGAGAGCGGCTCGCCTACACGACGACGAAGTTCGCCGTCGTCGGTCTCACCAAGGCGCTGGCCCTCGACCACTCGCACACCGGCGTCCGATTCAATTGCATCTGCCCCGGCCGCGTCGAAACTCCCTTCGTGCGGCAGCGTCTTGCCGAGTATCCCGACCCCGAGCTGGCGTACCGCGCCATGGCTTCCACCCAGCTCAACGGGCGCATGGCAAGGCCGGACGAAGTCGCCGCCGCGGCCCTCTACCTCGCCGCCGACGTATCTGCGATGGTCACCGGAAGCAATCTCCTGATCGACGGAGGCTGGAGCGCGGGAAAATAGCGCGCTCCATCGTCCACGGAGCAATCGATGGACA
>JBAULD010001076.1:0-3248 GCA_049578005.1 Polyangiaceae bacterium | reverse complement strand
GGCGTTGCGTTCCGAACTTGGGTCAAGTACGCGCGGAACGTCGACTCCGGAAGCGCATACCTCTCGCTGTACGGAAAGTTCGCCTTCCCGAGCGTCACGCTGAAGTCATTCAGCGTGTCGTCGATGTCGACCGCTATCGTCTTGCTAGGCTCGTTCAGCGATGACGTCACGCCGAGAAGCAATATACCTCAGAACTCACGGTCATTCATCCGGGCGGGGCACTGCGTAGTCGTCGACGGGCGCAACTACACTGTCGCCGACAACCTTCCTCGGACGACCTTGAGACGCCCCGGCACGTTCAGGCGCCCGCCGAGACGACGCCCCCGGATGCGCGGACCGCTCGCTGAAGAGCTCAGGTGGCGCAAGCCGGACGCTCGGGATATATCGTGGAGCGATATAGTCCCATGCCCCGCATCCATGACCTCGACGCCGCTCAGTACCGGGCTCTCGGTGAGCTGCGTTACCAGATTCGTCGCTTTCTCACGTTCAGCGAGACAGCCGCCCGTGCGGCCCACGTCGAGCCGCAGCAGCACCAGCTCCTCCTCGTCCTCAAGGCGCTCGGCCCACAAGAACGGCCCACCGTCCGGGTCGTCGCCGAGCGCCTGCAGATCCGGCACAACAGCGCCGTCGACCTGGTGAGGCGCTCGGCCGATCGTGGCCTGGTAGATCGGCGCACCGGAAAGGAGGACGCTCGCGAAGCGTCCTTGCACATCACGCCAGCCGGTCAGCGCGTGCTGCGTCGACTGAGTATCGCGCACCGCGCGGAGCTTCGTTCCGCGGCCCCGGCGCTCGTCGAGGCCCTGCACGCCCTCGTGGGCGCCGTGAAGGGCGGAGAAGCGCTCCCCTCGAACTCTCGACGAGTGAAAGGGTGTGCATGACGATACGTAATGGGAATGGCACCGCGGCATGCGACCGGAAAGAACGACTCCCGATCGCTCCCTCGATGGAGCCGGCGCTCGAGGCGGTTCGTACGCCGGTGGATCGCGTCACCGTCGACGGACGGACCCTTGCCGTCAGCGGTTTGGCGATCGGACTCGGGCTCGTCACAGCCTTTATCGCGCGCCTGCTGACGGCTCTCATTGGTCTCATCACCAACCTCGCCTTCCACGGACGGTTATCGGCGTCTTTCGCGAGCCCCGCCGGCAATCACCTGGGATGGATGGTCGTCGGAGTACCCGTGGTCGGCGGACTCTTGGTCGGCCTCATGGCTCGCTACGGCTCCAAGGCCATCCGCGGGCACGGCATCCCGGAGGCGATGGAGCAGGTGCTCTTCAACGAGAGCCGCATCCCGGCGCGAGTCACGTTCCTAAAGCCGCTCTCCGCCGCCATCTCGATCGGCACCGGGGGCCCTTTCGGCGCCGAGGGACCCATCATCGCGACGGGCGGAGCGCTGGGTTCCTTCGTTGGCCAGGTTCTGCGAGTCTCGGCCGAGGAGCGCAAGACACTGCTTGCCGCCGGGGCTGCCGCGGGCATGTCCGCAACATTCAGCAGCCCGGTCAGCGCCGTTCTGCTCGCCGTCGAACTCCTGCTTTTCGAATATCGTCTGCGATCGATTGTCCCCGTGGCCCTCGCCAGCGTGGCCGCGTGCGGCATGCATGTGGCCTTGTCCGGCTCGCAGCCCGCCTTCTCCATGCCCACTGTGGCCTCGCCGAGCGGGGTCGCTTTGGCCGTTTACGTGGGGATGGGCGCGGTTGCCGGAGTGGCGTCAATGCTCGTCACGCGTGCGGTCTACGCCGTGGAGGACGCCTTCGATCATCTCCCGATCCACTGGATGTGGTGGCCGGCGATCGGCGGCATTGTCGTCGGAATCGTCGGCTGGGTGTCGCCCCACACGATGGGCGTCGGCTACGACAACATCGACCGCATCCTGCAGGGGTCCCTCACTACCCAAGCGGTCCTCGTCCTCTGTTCGTTGAAGCTTGTGTCCTGGGCGCTGTCGCTAGGCACGGGAACGTCGGGTGGTACACTGGCGCCGCTGTTCACGATCGGCGGAGGGCTAGGCGCGGTACTGGGCGCGGCTGCCGCGTGGGGGATTCCGTCCGCGGGTGTCGATGTGCGGATCGCAGCCCTCGTGGGGATGGCGGCGCTCTTCGCGGGGGCCTCACGAGCGTTGCTCGCCTCGGTCGTCTTCGCCTTCGAGACGACGCGTCAGCCCATGGGGCTCTTGCCGCTGCTGGGCGGTTGCACGACCGCTTACCTCGTTTCTGCGATGCTGATGCGGCACTCGATCATGACCGAGAAAATCGCTCGCCGCGGTGCACGCGTCGTCAGCGACTACGTGGCCGACTTCCTCGATCAGATGCTCGTGTCGGACGTCGCGACAGCACCGGCGGTAGTCCTGCGCGCCGACGACACGCTCGAGCACGTCCGCGCATGGATTGAGACTCATGCGGACGGGTCGTCACACCAGGGTTTTCCAGTAGTGGATGACGACGACCGTCTCGTTGGGGTGGTCACGCGGCGCGACCTGTCCGGTGTAGGTGGGACTGCCGAGACCGTGCGCGGCGCCGTCAAGCGGCCGGCCGCCATCGTGTTCGAAGACTCGTCGCTCCGGGATGCAGTCGATCATATGGTACGTGAGAACGTCGGGCGCCTTCCGGTCGTCGCGCGAGACCAGCCGGACCGCGTCATCGGGATTGTCACGCGGGGCGACCTCATCGCCGCGCACGCGCGACGCTTGGACGGCGAGCGACTATGCGAGCCGCACTTTCGCTTCACCCGCGCGTCCGCGACCAGCATCGAACCGGAGACTACCACCTAAGCACCCTATTCGACGATTCGAAAGTCGGCGCGCGCCGCGCTTTCGACAGCAATCGGGCTTATTGCGTCGGCTTACCCGCAACTCGGTTGTTTGGGGCAGCAGACTATCGTCTCGTGGTCGCGGGCGTCTCGTGGTCGCGGAGGCTGACGGCACGGTGGTCCGAGATTCCCTCGGACGCACGGTCTGACGCCATCTCGACGAGCGCCCCTAATACGCCACGCGAAGCTCGAGCGCGGCGGCCGCACCCGAGAACGAAAACTTCGCCTTGTCGAACGGCGGCGGGCCCATGAAGCCCTTCGCGTGGTTCGACACGACGGTCCCCTCGTTGGGCATGCCCAGGAAGTTCTTGTCGAGCTTCCCGTTCCTGTTCTCGTCGTGGAAGCACGCGACGGCGTACGTCCCGGATGGGATGGAATCGAAGGAGCACGTCGACGTCTTCTCCTTGATCGGACACCAGCGCATCTGGACAGCCTTCGACGGGTCCGTG
>JBAULD010001075.1:0-3703 GCA_049578005.1 Polyangiaceae bacterium | reverse complement strand
CTCGGAAAGCGACGCTCGTTCTGTCCTGCGACAGCACGGTAAACTTGCCGACAGTGGATACGAGCGAATAACTCTTGCCCATCTGGGAAAACACGGCTCCAGGGGAAGCCGCCCAAAGCACGTACCGGATCGGCCCGTATGCCTCTTTGATCCGGTAGGTAGCCGCCCGCATCCACGCTTCGTCGTCGGGCATGAGGGCCCGGGCGCGCGTGAGGAAGGTCTCGAATGTCTCTGCCGAGACCCAGTCATTCTTTGCGTCGAACTGGGAAGCGACGACACCGGTTCCTTCGAGTACCGATGTGAGTTTCTCGGCGCCGTGCTGGTCCTCGATCCATCGGGCGAGAGGCCAGAGAATGCGTAAGTTGTAGTCTGCCGTCCCCGAGGGGCGACCGGATTGGCTCACCGTCACCTCCCTACTTGTACGCCTGCTCTCCGAAGATGGCACCGCCGGCAAAGCTCGCCGTTTTGAACGGATTCTGATCGACTGGGTATAACCTGGGGAGAGTTTCGGGATGATGCCACGATTGCGTCAAGAGTGGGCTAGAAAAGTGGCTCGCTCGAATAGCGAATCATGGGCCTTCGGCCGAGCGACGCGAATAACGGAATTGTCACGCGATGGGCACACACGGTTGGTCAGGAGCACGACGACCACTTTGGCGTCGGGGTCGATCCAGAGGCTCGTCCCCGTGAAGCCGAGGTGACCGAACGTTCGCGGTCCCATTCTCGACCCCGCGCTCGACCCTCGTCCGCTCTTGCCGTCGAACCCCGCGCGAAGCGTGGTCTCCGGCACAGCGCCGGGTCCCGGTTCCCCGGTGCCCGGCTCCTCCTCTCCTGCCGGGCCTCCCCGCGGGCGGACCAGCCAGCCGAAATCGTGCGCGGTCCCGAACGGCCCGACGATTCCATCGAGCGCGTCGAGAACGGCGCAACCGAACGTCAGCACGCCACCGACGGTCCCGAAGATGCCCGCGTGTCCCGACCCGCCCTTGCCCGTCAGCGCCCAGCCGTTCTCGTCGTGGACCTCGCCGACGACGGCGCCGCCACGCCAGGCGACGGTCTCGGTCGGAGCGAACGGGCCCTCTATCCCCCGCGCCGCGAGATCGCGCACCGTTCCCGCTTCGGAAGAAAGCCCGAGAGGCTCGAGGACGAGTCGACCGATTGCATCACCTGCGTCCTGGGCCCGAACGTGGCGCGCGAGCGCCTCCCCGGCCAGCACGTAGCCGAGGTCACTGTAGACGGGGGCAAAGCCTTCCGGCGGGGGCTCGCCGACGGCGTCGCCACGCCTGGCGCTGGCCGCTTCGCGAAGGGCGGCGGAGCGATCGACACGCTCGCCCCGAAGGCAAGGAGCGTAGAGGGGACGGTGGGATTCGAGACCCGCGCGATGCGCCAAGAAGAGCTCGAGCGGCACGTGCTCGCTGGCCGTCCCTCGCGCCTCGGGCAAGAGGGCGCCGAGGGGCAGGCGCCGGTCGATCCCGGCGCACGCGACGGCGACCGCGGTCATCGGCTTGGTGAGGCTGGCGAGATCGAACTTGAGATCGATCGCGCCGCCCGTCTCTCGCCGCCATGGGCCGGTCCGCACCGCGCAACCGGCCGCGCACGCGGGAGCCACCCCGTCGGCAACGATTCGGCGTGCGATGTCGTCGGTTGTCGTTCTCATCTCGAAAGAATGCCAGCGTGGCCAATGTGCGACGAGCCAGTGTGCGACGAGGTGGAGAGTTGGGCAACGGCTGGGGCATTTCCCGGATAGCGAAGCGCGAAAGTCCCCTCGGACTTTGACCCTGCGCGCGCGCGACCTGTACACTCGTCACGGACGATGGCCGAATTCGTTTGGGAGGCGCGCGGACGGACGGGCGAGGTCCGCAAAGGTTCGATGGAGGCCGAGTCCGAAGACGCGGTCAACCAGCGGCTGCGCGCCCAGCAATTGCAGCCGACGAAAGTCAAAAAAAAACCGAAGGCGATTAATTTTCAAATTGGCACGGGCGTCGGCCAAAAAGATATCGTCACGTTTACGCGCCTCTTCGCGACCATGATCGACGCGGGCCTTCCCATCGTGCAATGCCTCGACATCCTTCAGGGACAGACCGACAACAAGTTTTTCGCTGCCATTCTTCGAGACGTAAAGGCGAGCGTCGAGCAAGGCGCGACGTTCAGCGATTCGCTCCGCCGCCACCCCAAAGTCTTCGATCATCTCTACGTCAACCTCGTGCAAGCGGGAGAGGTCGGCGGCATCCTCGACACCATCCTCAACCGGCTCGCCGTCTACATCGAAAAGTCGATGAAGCTGCGAAGTCAAGTGCGCGGCGCAATGGTTTATCCGAGCATCGTCATCTTCGTCTTTTTCGGCGTGCTCACGATCTTGTTGACGTTCGTCATTCCCGGATTCGAGAACATGTTCAAAGACTTCGGGTCCAAGGACGAGCTTCCCGTGCTCACCCGCATCGTCATGACGATATCGAGGGGATTCGTCGGTAACGTGCTGTGGATTATTCTCGGTTTTACGGGGCTCATCACAGCGGTCGCCTATACGTATAAGACGCCACGAGGAAAGCGAGCGATCCACGCGACATTGCTGCGCGTGCCGATCGTAGGAGGGGTCCTCCGCAAGATCGCGGTGGCTCGATTCACCCGCACGCTGGGTACGCTGCTCGCCTCCGGCGTTCCCATCCTCGACGCGCTCGAGATCGTCGCGAAGACGGCGGGCAATGTCATCGTCGAAGAAGCGATCATGTACGCGAGAGCGCGCATCGCCGAAGGCAAGAACATGGCGCAGCCGCTGATGGAAACCAACGTGTTTCCTTCGATGGTGGTCCAGATGGTCGGCGTCGGCGAACAAACCGGCGCCCTCGACACGATGCTCAACAAGATCGCGGACTTCTACGAAGAGGAGGTCGACGTGGCCGTGGCGGCTCTCACGAGCCTCATCGAACCCGCACTCATGGTCGGGATCGGCGGTACCGTCGGCGTGGTTCTCATCGCGATGTACCTGCCGATCTTCAGCATCGCCGGGAAGATCAAGGCCGAATAAGCCCCGCCGCAACGACATGGAGCTCGGGATCCGCTCTCCGTCCCCGGATCACAGCCTCGCGGGCCGCATCGCCTGGATCACCGCGCTGCGCCTCGCGTTTCTCGTCCTGCTGCTCGGAGCGACCGCGACGCTGTACCTGCAGGGCGAGCTCGCTCGGTATCCGTTCAGTCTGCGCGTCGTCTTCCTGACCATCGGATCGGGCTTCGCGCTCGCGGCGATTTACGCCGTCGTCCTCCGCTCGGGCAAGCGCCTGCACGCGCTCGCGTGGTCCCAAATCGCCTTGGACCAAATCACCTGGACGGCGATCGTCTACGTTTCAGGCGGCGCGTCGAGCGGCGCGACCTCCTTCTATGCGCTGACCTGCCTGGTGGGCGCGATCCTGGTCGGCCTGCGCGGCGCCGCCTTCGCCGCGGCGCTCGGAATCGGCATCTACGCGCTGCTGTGCGCGGGATTCCACTTCGGCTGGGTGCACCCTCCCGGGGATCAAGAAGCGGCGAGCTATGCGGTTCAGACCGGGCAGCTCATTTATCCGCTGCTCGTCAACACGTTGGGGGTCGGCGTCGTCGCGCTCCTCGCAGGGTACCTTGCCGAGCGCCTCCGCTTGACGGGCGGCGCCCTGCAAGACGCGACCCGCCGCGCGTTCGAGGCCGAGCGGCTCGCGGTGCTGGGCCGCATCGCCGC
>JBAULD010001074.1:0-1964 GCA_049578005.1 Polyangiaceae bacterium | reverse complement strand
GCCGACGCCACGGGACACGGCGTGCAGGCGGCGATGCGTACGATCCTCGTCAAGACCGAATACGATCGAATCAAGACGTCGTACGACCGCCCGCACGCGGTGCTCGAGGGACTCACGCGCTGGCTCGCTCGTTTGTTTCCAAATGCCGAAATGATGTGCACCGGGTGTTGCTTCGACGTGATTGCCGACGGAGACGGCGCAACTATCATTTATTCCAATGCGTCCCATCCGCCGCTCTTGCTCTGGTCCGGCGGAATGCCTGCGGAGATCGGCGCCGACGGACCTTTCCTCGGCTTGGAGGAGACCACGTGGCCAGAGCCGTCGGTTTTTCGTTTGAAGGCCGGCGACTTCTTGCTGGCTTATAGCGACGGCTTGATCGATCAGAACCCCGGTCGAGGCGCGAGCTTCGATACGGAGCTCCGTAGGTTCACGGTCGCGCCGGGAGCGACGGCGGCGAGCGTTCTCGCGGATATCATGCGTAGCTTCGACCGCTTTCGCGCCGCCGCCACTCAGCTCGACGACATCAGCGTGATCGGCTTGCGGGTTCGTGGGGGGAGTTAGCTCTCGCCTGGAGTGCGACCCCACGAGTGAAAGAAGCGAACGCATGCGCACGATAGAGATCATCGTAGCTGTCTCGATCGGCTCGGCCCTGCTCCTCCCGTTCGTCCACTGGGCCGTGTGGAGCCTCATCCCGCCGCTTTCGCCCCGGGCACTGGCGAAGAAAGGGCACTTCGTCTCCATCGACGGCATCGACACGTACTACGAGCGGTACGGCTCGGGTCCATCGTTGATACTCATTCCTCCCGGTGGCAGCCACACGAGCACGTGGCGATTCAACGTCGACGCTCTTTCCCGCTCACACGAAGTCTGGACGTTCGACCTGCCCGGCTCTGGCTATTCGGACAAGCCGGAAGCGTTCCCGTACACGCACAAGAGCTACGCCGCGTTCGTTCGCGACTTCATGACGGCAATGGGGATACCGAAAGCAGTCGTCGCTGGGCAGTCGCTCGGCGCCACGGTCGCGCTCGAATTCGCCCTCGACTTTCCCGAGAAGACGGCGGGCATCGTGCTCATCGACTCGGGTGGCTATCCCCGTGGGGTCACGCTCGGACCACACAATCCCCTGAGACATCGAATGACACACGCGATTCTGATGTCGCTGTCCTCTTATCCTATCGTCGTCAAGGCTTTCTTCTCCGTGCTCTATCACGAGCCTCGGTCGTTCGCCCGCGACTCGGCGCTCGTGGCGGAGTTTTGCGATATCAACCGCACCCCGAACGCTCGGGACGCGTTCTTTTGGATGCTGCGGGCTCTGCGGTTCGATTTCGCGATCCCCGACGTGAGCCGGATCCGAAACGTGGCAGTTCCGACCTTGATCGTCTGGGGGCGCAACGACCGAGTCGTCGACGTCGCCACGGCCAGTCGATTCCAGCAGGACATCGCCGGGTCGCAGTTGGTCGTCATCGACGAGGCCGGCCATCAGGTGCATGAGGAGCAGCCGGAAGCGGTCAACCGCGCGATCGCGTCGTTCCTAGACTCCATACGATGGTGAGCGCGGAGACCGCGTCATCGACCTAGTCCCATGTCGAACCGGGCCCATGGCACCCCCGGAGGAGAAGCCCGGCGAAAAGCGCCGGGCTTCTCAGTCGAGGCGGACGACGTCAGGCGCAAAGCGGCGCAGAGACTCGATGGTCCGCCGCTGCCACGCGAGCCCCGCGTTCGTCTTGAAGTGGACGTGATATTTGTCGGCGCCGAGCTGCTTTACTTTGGCGAGAAAAGTGACGAAGAGCTTCAGCGAAGTCGAGTTCATGAAGAACAGATCGCCGCAATCGAAAACGACGCGGCGCACGCCGGTGCGGATCGCTCCGGCGTGAAGAGCCACCAGAAATGACTCGAGCAGCGGCACGGTTTCCATGTCGCAATTTCCGGAAATCGCGACGGAGATCGCGTCGGATGTGACCTCG
>JBAULD010001073.1:0-6139 GCA_049578005.1 Polyangiaceae bacterium | reverse complement strand
GGGTGAATGCCGACGAAAAAGCCGCCGCCCGCCAAGAGCGACGCGAGCTCGTCGAGGCCGGCGACGTTGAGGGCTGCGCGCTTCTTGTCACGGAAGATGGGCGGATACATCGCGAAGAAGCTCATCGCGAAGTTCACGAACGGGCCGAGGGGATGGTCGTAGAAGAACTCCGACCGCACCGGGAAGAGCAGCCGATGGGGGAGGCCGCGGGAGACGAGCTCCGCCGCCGTCACGTAGAGGTCGAAGAGCGACCGATGGTTCGCGACGCAAACGATACTGCCCGAACGATCCCAGGCCGGTAGGCGATCCACTCCGTGGACGTGCCGCAGCCGGTCGGTCGCCGTGCGGATCCACCACTGCCCGACGCTCCCCTGGAGAAAGCGAAGGGCTCGGTCGAGGAGGCCGGGGCGCAGGCTCGCGCGGATGAAGCGAATCTGAGCGCGTTCGAGCGGCGTGAGGAGGCGGGCGGAGTCCTCGTCGAGGCGCCGCGGCCGCGGCTCTGGTGCGACGTCTTCGGCGGTGCGCTCGGGCTCCGCCCGTGCTGGCGCGACTTCTGTCCCGGGCTGCGTCATCGGTGGGGTCACAGGCTACCACCGGGGGAGCGCTCCCGCGGGCGAGAAACCTCCTCGCTTCGCGCTGCCCGACTTGACACTGGCGCCAGCGTGGATGAAAAGCGCGTGTCGTGCCCGCGAGTTTCTTCGACGTCGACGGGACGCTGGTCCGAACGAACCTGCTTCACCCGACGCTTTTCTATCTTGCCAACCAGCCCAACCCGCTGCGCAGCCTGAGCGCACTCGCGCGTGCCGCGGCCGGCGCACCCCGGATGGCGCTGGCCGAGATGGTCGACCGGCGCCGCTTCAACGAGCTCCTCTTTGCGGCCTACGAAGGGATATCCCAGGACCGGCTCCTCATCCTCGCCGACGAAGCCTTCGACACGGTGGTCAAACGAGCACTCTACCCAGGAGCGCGGGATCTCGTGCAACGATGCGGCCGCGATGGCCACGACGTCGTCATCGTCTCCGGAGCGCTCGATTTTCTCATGGTTCGTCTGGCCAAGCACCTCGGCGCGACGGGCGTCATCGCCAACCGGCTCGAAATCAAGGACGGCTACGCCACCGGCAAGCTGCTCCGGCCCATCGTCGCGGGTCCCGAAAAGGCCCGCCTCATCCGCGAGTGGGCCACCGGTCACGGCCACGACCTCGCCGACTGCTTTGCGTACTCCGACAGCTATTCGGACGTCCCGATGCTCTCGGTCGTCGGTCACCCGTGCGCCGTCAACCCCGATCTTCGTCTGGGCAAGCTCGCGCAAACGTACGCTTGGCCCGTGATTCGACTCACCCGGGCCCCCGCACTCTCCGGTCTCTTGGAGCGCATCCCATGACGCAGTGGTCGTCCTCTTCCGAGATCATCGTGCGGCCGACCAGGGCCCGCGAAAGTCACCCTCTCGTCGTCACCATCGACAAGAAGAGCGCGCCGCGCACCCTCTTCAGCGGCGCTCAGCTCCTCGAAGTGGACCTCCCGGTCGGCACGCGCGTCCTCTACCCCCGTCCGCCGATCGCGCCGCTCAAAGACGTCGACGCCGCCATTCGCTACGCCCTGACGCACCCGCTGGACAGCGAGCCGCTCTACGCGAAGCTCCGCCCGGGCATGAAAGTCGTCATCGCGATGGACGACGTCTCGGTCGTCCTTCCGCCGATGCGCCGGCCCGACGTGCGCGGCCGCGTCTTGACGATCGTCCTCGAGATACTCGCCGATCACGGCGTCGAAGACGTCGAAATCATCATCGCCACGAGCGTGCACCGCCGCATGAGCGCCGAAGAGGTTCGCCACGTCGTCGGCGACCGAATCTTCGAAGCGTACTGGCCCGAGCGCCTCTACAACCACGATGCCGAAGACCCCAAAGGCATGAAGTACGTGGGCACGACGGACCACGGCGAAGTGGTCGAGCTCAATCGAACGGCGGTCGAGGCCGACCTTCTCATTTACGTGAACGTGAACCTCGTCCCGATGGACGGCGGGCACAAGTCGGTCGCCGTCGGGCTCTGCGGGTACAAGAGCTTACGGCCTCATCACAACCCGGAGACCATGCGAGCTTGCCACTCGTACATGGACCCGGGAAAGAGCGCTCTCGCGACGAGCGTGGAGCGGATGGGGCGACTCGTCGAAAAGACCCTCGATATCTTTCATATCGAGACGACGATCAATAACCGCATGTTCGATCGGCCTCTCGAGTTTCTCCACAAGAACGAGGACGATTGGACGGGCGGCGAGCGCGCGGCCTACAAAGGCCTGTCGTTCACGCTGTCGAGGCTTCCGCAGGCGGCGCGCGAGGCGATTTTTCAGCGAATCCCAAGCCCGTACGGCGTGACGGGCGTTTTCGCCGGCGAGTGCGAAGCGGTGCATCGACGCACGCTCGAGCGGTGCAATGCCCAGTACCTCGTGCCTTTCGACGGCCAGGTCGACGTCCTCGTCTCCGGCATTCCGTACATCAGTCCGTACAACGTCAACGCCTTTCTCAATCCGCTGCTCGTGCAGGTCATGGCCCAGGGGTATCTTTTCAACTTCTACAAAGGCCAGCCGCTCGTCCGAAAGGGGGGGACGATGATCGTCTTTCACCCTTGCACGGACGATTTCGACCGAGAACAGCACACGCCCTACATCGAGTTCGTCCACGACGTACTCCCTCAGACGCGCAACGCCGTCGAGATGCACGAGCGCTTCGAAGAAAAGTTCGCCCATAACCCCGCCTACCTGGAGATGTATCGCAAGGGCCGCGCATACCACCCGAGCCACCCGTTCTTCATGTGGTACTGGGGCGAGGCCGGTCGCCAGCACCTCGGCCGCGTCATCGTCGTCGGCGCCGACAACGATTACATTCCGAAGCTTCTCGGCTGGGAGACGGCGAAGAGCTTTGCGGAGGCGCTCGCCATGGCGAGCGGGGGCAACCGCGGCGCGGAAATCGCCATGTTGCACGTTCCGCCGATCGTCATGGCGGACGTAACGGCGTGAGGTCTCCACGGATGCAGCGCAGCACCCTCGACGTATCCGGCATATTCGACGGCGCGCGCCTCGTCGTCATCGGGGGGACCGGCTTTCTCGGCAAGATCTTCTGGTCGATGCTGCTCGACCGGTACCCGGGCGTCAGCCGCATCTTTCTCGTCGTGCGAGGGAAGGGCGGCCTCGCCCCCGAAGAGCGATTTTGGAAGCAGATCGCGACGAGCGAGCCGCTCGAGCCTTTGCGGCGCTCCTTCGGCGCCGGCTTCGAATCGTTTCTCCGGGACAAGATCGTGCCGATCGACGGCGACATGGGCCTCCCGCTGTGCGGCATTGCACCCGAGCTCGCGAGCGAGCTCAAAGGAACTATCCACGCCGTCGTCAACGTCGCCGGGATCGTCGATTTCAACCCGCCGCTCGACGAGTCCCTGAAGGCCAATGCCTTCGGCGCGCAGAACCTCGTCGCCCTCGCGCGAGCGCTCGGCGGGGCGCCCATTCTTCATACGAGCACCTGCTACGTCGGCGGGACCCGCCAAGGCCTCATCCTCGAAGATCACCCGTCCACCGTGCCGTTTCCGCGCGCGGAGGAGCTCGGGGCGGAGCTCTGGGATCCGGACCGGGAGATCGCCGAGTGCCTCGATCTCATCGCCCAAGCCGAGCACCGCTGCGACGACGCATTCCGTCAGAGCGAGTTCGCGGTGCGCGCGCGAAAGAGCCTGGCGGCGCGGGGGGAGCCCGGCCACGGCGCGCCTTACGATCTCGAGCTCGCGCGGATCAAACGAAAGTTCATCAGCGACCGCCTCGTCGACGCGGGTCTCGACCGGGCGACGCACTGGGGATGGCCGAACATCTACACGTATACGAAGGCCATCGGAGAGCAGGTCATCGCCAGAAGCGGCCTCCCCTTCACGATCTGCCGGCCTGCCTGCTGCGAGTCGACTCTCGCGTATCCCCACCCCGCGTACAACGAAGGGGTCAACACGAGCGCGATGCACGCCTACCTCATCATGAAGGGCGCGGCGCAGCTCCTGGCGAAGCACGTTCCTCTGGACTTCATCCCCACCGACTTCGTCGCAGCCGGAATGATCCTCGCGCTCGCCGAGCTGGCGGAGGGGACCGCGAAACCGGTGTATCAGTTCGGGGCTTCGGACGTGAACCCGTGCACCGTGCAGCGATTCGGTGAGCTGATGGGCCTCTACAAGCGAAGGCACTACCGGCGAAAGAGCTCCGGCAATCTCCTCTTCAACGCGATCCAGGCCCGCTACGAGCCGACGTTCGTCGACCGAGCGCGCTTCGACGCGGTCGGAGCCCCCGCCATCGCCCGGGCTACCCGACAGCTCGCCTCGTTCGTCCGCAAGTCGGCTCCCGGGCTCGCAGCGGCGGCGAGCGCCCTCGATCGGGTGGCCAACCGGGAGGCGAAGGTCGCCGAAGTCCAAGAGGTCTTTGCTCCGTTCACGACGACCCGGATCGGCCCGTTCGACTGCTCGAACACGCGCCGGGCGTACGCGCGCTTGTCCGACGAAGACAAGGCCAAGCTCCGCTGGGCGCCCGAGTCCATCGACTGGGCGGACTGGATGATGAACGTCCACATGCCGGCGATGGAGAAGCGGATCATCCCCGAGATGGACCGGCGCCAGAAGAAGGCGCCGCGTCCCTTGGCTCCCTATCCGAACCTGGTTTCGCTTCTCGACGAGATGGCCGATCGGCACGACGTCTCCGTCGCTCTGCAGCGCCTGACCGACGAGGGTCTCACGCGGACGACGTTCGAGGACCTGAGGCTGCGCGCCGGGTCGACCGCGGCTCGCCTGGCGAGCCTTGGCGTGAACAAGGGGGATCGCGTGGCGCTCTCCGCTCGGAACGACCCCGACTGGGCCGTCGCGTTCTTCGGGATCCTGCTCGCGGGCGCGACCGTGGCCCCCGTCGACCCCGCGCTCGACGGCGCGGGCTGGGAAGAAACCTTGGCCGGAATCGGCGCCCGCGCCATCCTTTGGGACGAAACGGTCGCTCAGCGCGCGCAGGTCGCCGCGGCGCATCCGGACCTCCCGAAGCTCGACCTCTCCGCGGCAACCGAGCCGGACGCCTCGCTCGATGCCCCCGATGTCGCGGTCGAACCAGCCGACGTCGCGACCTTCCTCTTCACTCGGGAGTCGACCGGCGATTCGTACGGAATCGTCCTCACCCATGCCCGCCTCGCGTCGCTCGTCGCCGGTCTGGCCGCGACATTCCCCCTCTCCCAGGGCGATGCCGTGCTGAGCGTCGTGCCTCTGCATCACCCCCTGGAGCTCACCTGCGGGCTGCTCTTGCCGCTATCCCGAGGCGCACGCGTCGTTTACGTGGGCGACGTCTCCGACAAGCGCATTGCCGAAGGGCTTCGAGCTTCCCGCGCGAGGGCGATGGTGGGTGCGCCGGCGCTGTGGCAAGCGTTCGAGCGTCGCGTTCGCGCCCAGGTCGATGCGCGCGGCCCGCTCGCCCGCGTTGCGTTCGACGCCACCACCGAAGCGAGCCGCTGGCTGGCGCGCGCCGGCATCGACGCGGGGAGCGTTCTCTTCGGCGCGGCGCACGCGCAGATGGGCGGCCGCATGAAGTGGCTCATCAGCGGGGGCGGGGCCCTTCCGAAGGAAACGCAGCAATTTTTCCAGTCGATCGGCGTCCGCCTGACTCCGAGCGAGTCCCTGAACGGCGCGTCGGCGCTCCTCCCGAACGAACCGATTCCGGCCATTGCTGCGCATGCCGCGGGGCCCGGTCCGGCGAAGCGCCGGGCAGCTGCGTCGGAAAAGTCGCCGCTCGTTCTGCCCGAACCGGTTCAAGAGGCGGGGCGGGCCTTCGTCGGCAAGCTGCAGGACTTCTTCTACGGCGACGTCATGAAGCCGCAGGTATTCGGCCGCGCCCATATTCCGCAGAACCGCAGCGTGATCGTCGTCGCCAACCACGCGAGTTATCTCGATGTAGGGCTCGTCCGCCACGCGCTCGGCAAGTACGGCGAAGACCTCGTCACGCTCGCGGCCAAAGACGACTTCTTCGAAGACGGTCTGCGACGCACGTTCTTCGAAAATCTGACGAACCTCGAAGGAGTCGACCGGACCGCATCGCTCGCGCAGATCGCGCGGCAAGCCGGGGACATCATCGAGCGCGGTAAGACTCTGCT
>JBAULD010001072.1:0-15620 GCA_049578005.1 Polyangiaceae bacterium | reverse complement strand
CCGCAAGCGGTACTCGGGAGTGCTCCAGGTGCTGGAGGAGGGGTTCGACGCCCACTCGACCGCCCTCAAGACGCGACTTGGATTGTGGCGTCGCTCGCTGGCCATGGTGCGCGAGCATCCAATCGTGGGCATAGGGCCGGGTAACTGGCCAGTCGTATTTCCACGGTATGCGGAGCCGGGTGCGACCCGTGACGGGGTGCTCAGCGCCACGCTCGCGCCGCGCGAGGCCCACAACGACTTCATCGAGCGAATGGCAGAGACAGGTCTCTTGGGACTGACCGCGCTCGGAATGCTGTTCGCGAGCGCCACGAGCAACGTTCGCGGGCGTTTGCGGAGTGCGTACCGAGGAACGCGCGTCAGCGCGGCAGGCGCCGGCGGCGCGCTGGTCGCGCTCGCCGCACTTTCGCTGACGAGCTTCCCGCTCGAGATGCCCGCCACCATCGCCCTTTCCGGGCTAGCGCTCGGCATGATCGCAGCCGCCGATCGGCGTGCGCGGGCGGTCGGCGAGGACGATACGCAAAGGGGACTTGGGTCGTCTCGGTGGAAGCACGCGCTGGACCGGGCCTTGGCTATCGTCGGCCTGGGACTCGCAGCGTTTGCCGGGGTTCGCGCGGAACGGAGCGTGCGCAGCAGCGGATGCCTGGGGTCCGCGGAGCGTGCTATGGCCCGTGAGCGGAGGTGGTCCGGTGGCACTGCAGAGGCGCTGGAGGCCTTGGAGTGCGCGCTTCGAGCGCAGCCCGACGACTTCAGAGCGCGCCTGGACTACGCCGAGGCCCTGGCGCGCGATCGCCGCGCAGCGGAGGCCGGCGATGCCGCCCGCAAGGCACTGACCATCGAGCCGTACTCGCCAAACGCGTGGGCCGCCCTGGCCGCCGCCGAGCTTGGCTCCGAGGACTTCACCTCGGCCCTACGCGACGGCACGCAAGCGCTCACGCTCCTAAACGACTACCCATTCGCGCTGCAGATTCGATCGCGAGCCGCCGAGCGGCTCGGCGACGCGCAACAGGCGATTGCGGATCGCAAGCACCTGGATGAAATTGCCGCCCGTCCCGACAACGACGACACGACGCGCGCCGCGCGCGCGCTGCTTCGGAAAAACTAGGGGCTGTCACTAGCGAGCGCGAGCCCCCGCATGACGTCCAAACGCAATCCCGAAGATATCGTCGCGCTTCTCGAGGAAGGGGCGACCGACCCCGAGATGGATCGCGTGCTCGCGCTTGGCGAGACCGAGCGCCGGCGTGAGGTCGAGTCGGCCGGCGCGCGTCTGGCCGTCCTCCACGCCGAGGCCGACCGGATGTACACGTCGTTCCTCCAAGACGAAGAGGACCGGACCGCGAGGATGAAGCACTCGCATGCGCAGGTACGGACGCCGCGCAAGCCCGTGTGGCAGCGCCGGAGCGCGATCGTCGTGGCCGGTTTCGCAGCGGCGGCTTGCATCGCGCTGGCGGCGACGTGTTTTCTTTGGCGCTCCTCGGTCGCTGGCCGCGCAAGCGCGGGACGCCCAGACATTCGACCGCCCCTGACCGATCCGCCTCCGCCATGAGCGAGCGGATGCCTCGGCCTCACTTCTTCTTGCGTCCGACGTTTTCTGCGTCGAACGCGCTGGGGCAAACGTCGTTCACGCTGCACCCGGCGCAGTCGGGCTTTCGCGCATAGCAGCAGCGACGGCCGTGGAAGACGAGTACGTGGCTCGAGTTGTCCCACTTGTCCTTCGGCAAGATTTTGCAAAGATCGCGTTCGATCTTGTCGGCGTCGGTGTTCTTGGTCCAGCCGAGCCTCTGCGCCAAGCGCATCACGTGCGTGTCGACGACCACGCCCTCGGATTCGTTCCAGAGCACGCCGAGCACGACGTTCGCGGTCTTGCGACCCACGCCGGGGAGCTTCAGCAGCTCCTTCATCGATCGCGGGACACCTCCGCCGTGATTCGTGCACAGAGCCTTTGCGAGACCGACGATCGCCTTCGCCTTGCTCCGGAAAAAGCCCAGGCTCGCAACGTAGGGCTCCACGTCGTTCGGGTCCGCCGCCGCCAGCGCTTTCGCGTCGGCAAAGCGGGCGAAGAGCTTCGGCGTCGCCTTGTTGACGCCTACGTCGGTGGTTTGCGCGCTGAGGACGACGGCCACGATGAGCTCGAACGGCGAGCGGTGATCGAGCTCGCAGTGCGCCGTGGGATGCTGGCGGGCGAGGCGTGCGATCGTTTCGCCCGCGATGAGCGGGGCGCGCTTTCGGCGGTCCCGGCGCTCCTTGGCGGTGATGACGGGCTTCGCGAGAGCGGGAGCCTTCACGGGTTCAATTCAGTTCGCCGGACGGCGGCATGCTTCCGCCGTTCGTGGGCGGCAGGCTGTCGCCTCCGGCTCCCTCGTCGACGTCGGCGCTCTCGGCGAGACGCTCGACCGCGACGATCCGCTCTCCCTCCCCGGGGGTCATCAGCTTCACTCCCTGCGCGTTACGCCCCGTCTCGCGGATCTCGTCGACGCGCGTGCGAAGAGTCTGTCCGCGGTCGGTGATCAGCATCACCTCGTCGCCGTCGCGCACCAGCTTCACGCCGACCACCGGGCCGTTGCGCTCGCTCGCGTCGATGAGGATGATCCCCTTGCCGCCGCGATTCTGCTTTCGGAATTCTTCGATGCTCGTGCGCTTCCCGTAGCCGTTCGCGCACACCGCGAGCACGTGGGTCAAAGACGGATCGCTCACTTCGAGCCCGACGACTTCGTCGCCTTCGGTGAGGTCGATCCCCTTCACTCCGTGCGTCGCGCGGCCCATCGGGCGCACCTGGTCCTCGGGGAAACGAATCGACTGCCCGCCCTTGGTCGCGATGAGTACGTCGCGCGTGCCGTCGGTCACCGCGGCGTTCAGCAGTTGATCGCCGTCGTCGACCTTCACGCCGATGATCCCCTTCTCGCGGAAGTTCTCGTATTCGTCGACTTCGGTCTTCTTGATCTGCCCCTTCTTCGTCAGCGTAACGACGAACTTCTCTTTCTCGATCTTCGGCACGAGCGCGATCGCGGCCACCATCTCGCCCGGCTCGATGCCGATGAAGTTCACGATCGCGCGGCCCTTGCTCGTTCGCGTCGCCTGGGGAATTTCGTATACCTTCTTGACGTACACCTTGCCCTTGTCGCTGAAGAAAAAGACGTACCCGTGCGTCGAGGAAACGAAGAGCTGCGATATCCAGTCTTCGTCGCGCACCTCCGTGCCGTCGGCCGCCGGGAACGTCGACGCCCGGCCGCCCGTGACGCCCGCTCCGATACGACCTTTGCCGCCACGCTTCTGCGCACGGTAGTCCTTCGGACTGGTTCGCTTGATGTATCCGGCGTGCGAGATCGTGACGACCATGTCCTCTTCTTGGATCAGGTCTTCGTCCTGGATCTCCGCGTCGTTTGCCACGATTTCCGTGCGGCGCTTGTCGGCGTATTTGCTTCGGATTTCCTCGAGCTCCATGACGATGACGTCGTCGAGCAGCTTGGGACTGGCGAGGATGGCGCGGTACCGCGCGATGGCTTCGCTCAGCTCGGCGAACTCGGTCGCGAGCTTCTCCTGCTCGAGCCCGGTGAGGCGCGAGAGTCGCATCTCGAGGATGGCCTTGGCCTGCCGCTCCGAAAGCCGATAGGGATGCTTCTTCTTGGCCTCGTCGATTTCGCTCTGCGGTCGCCCCGCGCGGCGCACGAAGGCCTCGAGCCCGGAGAGGGGGAGCGTCATCAGCGCTCGCCTGGCGGCGTCGGGGTCGGCCGACTCGCGGATCGTCTTCACGACGAGATCGACCTCGGTCACCGCGACACCGAGCCCCTCGACGATTTCGCGTTGTGCCTCCGCCTGGCGCAGCTCGAAGCGCGTCCTCCTCGTGACGACGTCGCGCCGGTGCGCGATGAACGATTCGAGCGTTTCTTTGAGATTTAGGACCGCTGGGCGTCCCTGAACGATGGCCAGATTGATGACGCCGAACGACGTCTGCAGATCCGTTTGCCGGTAAAGCTGGTTGATCGCGACTTGCGGAATGACGTCTTTCTTCAGCTCGACGACGAGCCGAATCCCGTCGCGGTCGCTCTCGTCGCGCACTTCGCCGATGCCTTCGATCTTTTTCTCGCGCACGAGCTCGGAGATGCGCGCGGCGACGCGCGCCTTGTTCACTTGATAGGGGAATTCGGTGACGACGATTTGTTCTTTCTCTCCTCGCCCCGGCGAACGCTCGACGTTCATGCGCGCGCGCATGACGATCGTCCCGCGCCCCGTGCGGTAGGCGGCCTCGATTCCGGACCGTCCGAAGACCAGTCCGGCCGTGGGGAAGTCTGGTCCGGGAATGAGTCGGATGAGGTCGTCGATGCTCGTGTCCGGCGCGCGGAGCAAGTGGACCGTGGCGTCTACGATCTCGCCGAGATTGTGGGGCGGAATGTTCGTCGCCATCCCGACGGCGATACCGCCGGAGCCGTTGACGAGGAGGTTCGGCACCCGCGCCGGAAGAACGACCGGCTCTTGTTTGGTGTCGTCGAAGTTCGACGCGAGGTCGACGCATTCCTTGTCGATGTCCGTGAGCAGATCGACCGCGAGACGCGTGAGGCGCGCCTCGGTGTAGCGATATGCGGCGGGCGGGTCGCCATCGATGGATCCGAAGTTGCCCTGTCCGTCGATGAGCGGGTAGCGCATCGAGAAGTCTTGGGCCAAGCGCACCATTGCGTCGTAGACGGCTGCGTCGCCGTGGGGGTGGTAGTTGGCGATGACGTCGCCGACGATCTTCGCGCTTTTGCGATGCGCGGTCGTGGGACCGATTCCCTGTTCGAAGGCGCTGTATAGGATTCGCCGGTGCACCGGCTTGAGCCCGTCGCGCGCGTCGGGGATCGCGCGGCCGATGATGACGCTCATCGCGTAGTCGAGGTACGACGTCCGCATCTCGTCTTGAATCGAGACGGGGACTTTCTGCTGCGGCGAGGTCGGGGTCGGCGGAGTCTCGGCCATGGGGGATCCAGGCCTTTCTAGCCCAGAATAAACCTCAGAAGAAGTTCCCGATCGTAAACTCGAAGTCGCTGTGATTCTCGTAGGGCAGCGGCGCGAGCGGGAAACCCCACTCGAAGCGCAGCGGTCCGAGCGGCGAGAACCATCGGATGCCGAAGCCCGTGGAGGTTCGCAAGTACCCGAGGCTGCTCGAGAACGAGAAGCAGGGGCTCACGACCTTGTCGAATTGCGGAGCCGGCGTGGTCTTGCAAAACTGGTTTTCGATGTTCCAGGAGTTTCCTGCATCGAGAAAGACGACCCCGCGGATACCGACTTTGTCGAGAATCGGAAACTCGAGCTCGAGGTTCTCGTAGGCCTCGAGGTTGCCTCCGATGTTGGCGCCGTTGGGGATGGGCGGCGAGTTCGGATCGAGCGATTGGGTGAGCGGCAGCCTCGGGCCGATGCTGCGGAGGTAAAATCCGCGAACGTCGAGAATTCCGCCGAGAAAATAGCGCTGGAAGATCGGTACTCCCTGCGGGTCCGGGCTGGTGATGAGGCCGAGCTCGGTGTTGAGCTTGAGGACGAACCCCGAGCCCGGCATGCCGCTGCCGCCGCCGAGCGGGTAATAGAAGCGCCCCGTGAAGCGGTTTCGCAGGTAGTTGAACTCGCTGCCGATCGCGTTGGCGGCGATCTCGGAGGAAGCCTGCAGATAAATGCCCGACGTCGGAAAGAGACGGTTGTCGCGCGTGTCGTACGTGATGGTCGGGCGAAGCGAAGCGATTCGCCCCGAGTTGAACAGATTGGCGAGCGGCAGCGATTGAAAGACGCTCGTGAATCCGGGCGCCGTGCCGAGGAACGTGCTCTGCCCCGACGTGTCGACCGAGTCCCACTCCAGAGTTCCGGTGACGCTCAGGCGAAGCCAGGGTTGCACGAGCGCGTAGCCGAACGTCAGCGATCCACCCTGGCTGCGCCGAGCGAAGTTGGGAAACACGTACAGCGTGTCGTAGAGCTCGACGCTCGAGTTCCAGTCGGAGTCGAGGAAGTACGGCTCGAAGAACCGCACCGTCACGAGCCGCCGCAGCGCCGATACCTGCGCTTGGATCGCGAGCGCCTGCCCGTTGCCGAAGAGGTTCGCCTGCTGCACCTGCGCGGTCGCGATGAAGCTCTCGATCGAGCTGAAGCCCGCGCCGACCTGGAAGGTCCCCGTCGGCTTCTCGGCGACCTCCACGTAAACCACGATCCGGTCGGGGCCCGAGCCCTGTTCGGTGGAAACATCGACTCGGTCGAAGTACCCGAGCGCCGTGACGCGCCGCTTGCTGTTCTCGAGGCGTGTCTCGCTGAAGAGCTGCCCTTCCTGAATCTCCATTTCGCGGCGCACGACTTTGTCCCGCGTCTTGGTGTTCCCCTTCACTTCGATGCGCTCGATGTGCACCGCAGGACCCCGCCGGATGGGGACGACGATGTCCACTTGCTCGTGGACCGGATCGAGCTCCGTCTCGGGCTCGGCCTCCACGTTGGCGAAGCCGGCGTCGCGGTAGAGTGTGCGCACCGCCTGCAAGTCCTTGATGAGCTGGGCCCGGTTGAAGAAGTCGCCCGACTGTTCGCTCACCATCTGCCGGAGTGCCCGGCGCCCGCCGAGCGGCTCGATTTCCCGCCCCTCGTTGTCGCGCTCGTACACGCGCAGCTGCCGGATCTTGTACCGCGGCCCCTCGTGGATGAGGACGGAGATGTCGATCCCCTCTCGGTCGGCAGTGAGCATGACGCGGGGCGTGCCGATCTGCACGCTGAGGTAGCCCTTGTCGTAGTAAAGCGCGCTAATCATCAGAACGTCGCGCTCGAAGACGTCTTGCCGATAGGGCCCGCCGGACCCGAACGAGAAGAAGCCGCCGTTGCCGGTCTGCATCTGATCGCGTAGCTCGGAGTCCGAGACGTGTTCGTTGCCGATGAAGGTGACGCGGCGCACGGTCACCGGCTTGTGTTCGGAGATCTTGAAGCGGACGATGACCTCGTTCTCCCGCTGGGGAACTATTTCCGATTCGACTTCGGCGAGGAAGAAGCCCTTCTCTCCGTAGGCGTCCTTGATTTTTTGAACGCTCCGCCGCACGGCCGGCACGCTGAGGATCGTGTTCGGCTTGAGCTCGATCGCTTCGTTTAGCTTGTCATTCTCGATCTCGTCGTTGCCCTGAAACACGACCTCTTTGATGTTCGGCCGCTCGCGCACGATGAATCGGAGCACGACGCCCTTGTCGTTCGTGGTCAGGTCGACCTGGATGTCCTCGAAGAAACCCGAATCCCATAGCGCGCGCACGTCGCTCGTGAGGTTCTCGGCGCGGAAGGGCTGTCCGGGTTTCTCCCGCAGGTAGGAGAGGACGTCGTCGCGCGCCACGCGCCGGTTCCCGACGATCTCGGTCGACGCGATGGGGAGGCCCTCGGCTTGCTGGGCAGCCGAGAGGGGCAGATCGACGAGTGGACCATTCGGCGAGCCCGCCGGCGCGACGGGCGGGCTCGCGTCGGCCTGCGCCGTGCCAGCGTCGGCCGCGGCGAGGCCGGTCGCGGGTGGGGTTCCCGCGTCTGAAGGGGCCGCCCGAGCCGTCCCTGCGCGTAGCAGCGCGACGAGCACTGCGGCCAGAACGGCAAACAAACGAATGGTTCGCATCGGGGTTGCGCGTACGAGCAAAGGCGCGCTCGCATGGGGCGCAAAAGACGACCGCTGCCTAGCGCACCGCAAAGGCTCAGGTCAACCGATCCGAAGCGCCGGCGGCGCCCCGCAGCCATACGAATGCGGCAAGTGCAAATACCAGCGGTACGGCCATCATTGCCCAGATCATCGGTGCGTGATCGGCCACCAGGCCGATGAGCGGCGGGGACCATAGATCACCCAGCAAATGAATGGCGAAGATTCCCAACGCCATCGCGCTTGCGCGCAAGCCCGCCGGGACGCTCCGGAGCATCGCCACATTCATCGGCCCGCTTGAGAGAAAAAGTGCGACCTCGCAGGCGGCGACACAAACGAAGAAGCCGAACGCGGTGGGCGATGCAATCGCCGCCGCGGCGAGCGGGGCGCCCAACCCTGCCGACAGCGCGCACACGGCCAAATTGGCGCGTGCGGTCTCGGCGTCGGGCCGCTTCATGTCGAGGATTTTCCCGGCGTTTCGCAGACTTCGCCTCCGGACGGCCGAGTCCCCGAGCCACCCGCCCACCAGAGTGCCGACGAACCCCGCTGCCACCGTGATCAAGCCGAAGTCGACGCTCGCCCGCCCCGGTTCGAGGCCGTAGCGCGCGTGCAGGTACTTCGGCGCCCAGTACGCGAATCCCCCGATCGCGAAGGTGTAGGCACAGAATCCGAGGACGCCGTCGCGGTACAGGGGGATGCGCCAGAGGGTTCGCGCCGATCCCCAAACGTCGGGCGGGGCCGTGGCCGTGCCGTTCCGGGGCTCCGCGATGAGCAGGCAGAGGAGCGCCAGCGCGAGGCCCGGTCCTCCGGCGACCAGGAAGGCGGATCGCCAGCCGTGCGCGTGCTCGACCGCTCCTCCGACGACGAACCCGAGCGCCGAACCAACGGGGGTAGCGGCGGCGAAGATCGCCATCCAGCGTCCTTTCTTCGCGGGGGCGGCGAGGTCGTCGATGAACGTGGGGGCGATCGTCGCGTAGCTCGCCTCGCCGACGCCGACGACGGCGCGCGCGACGACCAATGCCGCGAACCCGTGTACGAGGCCGGAGGCCACCGTCGCTACGCTCCAAACAGAGACGCCCAGCGCGAGGAGGCGCTTGCGGGTGCCCGGTCCGGAGCGGTCGGACAATGCGCCGAAAATTGGGCTCGTGGCGAAGTAGCCGATAAGGAAGACGGTGAAGAGAGAACCCCCCAGGAAATTCGATAGATGGAGTTCGTCTTGAACCTTGGGAAGCACCGCCGCCATCACGTACCGGTCGATGTAATTGAGCAGATTGAGCGACGTCAGAAGCGTGAGGACCATCGCCGGGTTGCGGATGGTCCCGGGCCCGACGGACGTCGTCTGGCTGCGCGTGGTCAACGGCACGGGGCGCGACCATATCAGGGCCTGCCGTGCTTGACACCCGTTCACCCAAGCCGCTAGGCGTTCAAACCGCAGCCATGTCGAAGAAGACCGTAGCCCCCGATACGACTGCGCCGGTGCCGTCCGAGGTGGCGCCGCCGAAGCGGCGTGCCACCGCCGAAACGATGGCGGGGAGGCAGCGCGAGATTTCGGTCAGCGAGTTTTTCACCAAGAACCGCCACCTGCTCGGCTTCGACAACCCGGCGAAGGCGCTGCTGACCACCGTCAAAGAAGCCGTCGACAACTCGCTCGACGCCTGCGAGGAGGCGGGGATCCTCCCGGACATTCTCGTGGAGATCCACGAGGTCGCGCCCGTTGCCGGCAAGTCGCGCGATGCCGAGGCCGAACGGTCACACCCGGGAGCGCCCGCGCGTTTTCGCGTCGTCGTCGAGGACAACGGTCCGGGGATCGTCAAGCCGCAGATCCCGAAGATCTTCGCGAAGCTCTTATATGGTTCGAAGTTCCACCGGCTCAAGCAGTCGCGCGGCCAGCAAGGGATCGGAATCAGCGCGGCCGGACTCTACGGCCAGCTGACGACGGGCAAGCCGGTCGTCATCACGAGCAAGACGGGCAAGGGGCGGCCCGCTTTCCGAATCGATTTGCGGATCGACACCAAGCACAACCAGCCGGACGTCGTGAAAGAAGAAACGGCCGATTGGGACAAAGAGCACGGCACGCGCGTCGAGATCGAGCTCGTGGCGGCGTACCGCGGAGGACGCACCGGGGTCCAGGAGTACTTGGAGCAAACGGTCGTCGCCAACCCGCACCTCGCGCTGACGTACGTGTCGCCCAAGGGCGAGCGCCTCGAGTTCCCGCGCGTGAGCGACGAGCTCCCGCGGGAGGCGGAAGAGATAAAGCCGCACCCCCACGGCGTCGAGCTCGGAATGCTGCACACCATGCTGCAAGACTCGCCCGAGAAGAGCGTCAAACAAGTGCTGATCGACGACTTTTCCCGGATCTCGCCGGCCATCGCGCAGCGCGTGTGCGAGCTCGCGAAGGTGAACCCGCGCGCGCCCGCCGAGCGCATCCACGGTGAAGAGCTCGAACGGCTGCACAAGGCGCTCGGCGAGGTCAAGGTGATGGCGCCACCGGCGACCGCGGTCGTGCCGATCGGCGAGGCGCTGCTCATCGAGGGACTCAAGCGGCGGTTTTCGCGGGCGGAGTTCTACGTGTCCGCGACGCGCCCTCCCGCCGTGTACCGGGGCAATCCGTTCGTCGTCGAGGTGGGGCTCGCGTTCGGCGGGGACTTGCCTCTCGACGAGCCGGCGGACATCATGCGCTTCGCCAACCGGGTACCGCTGCAATACCAGCCGAAGGCGTGCGCCATCAGCGAGGCCGTGTACCAGACCAACTGGCGCGGCTACGAGCTCGCGCAACCGAAGGGAAGCTTGCCCGTCGCGCCGCTGGTCATCGCCGTTCACCTGGCGAGCGTCTGGGTGCCGTTCACCAGCGAAGCGAAAGAGGCGGTCGCCCACTACGACGACCTTTTGCGCGAGATGAAGCTCGCCATTCAAGAGTGTGGACGCAAGCTCGCGGCACACTTGCGCGCGCGGGCGCATGCCCAGCGCGACGAGATGCGGCGCAGCCTGTTCGAGAAGTACATCCCCGAGGTGGCCACGTCTTTGTCAGAGATCCTCGGCATTCCGAAGGACAAGGTCGAGGGTCCGTTTCACGCGGCCCTCCCGAGCTTCGTGCGCTTCGCCGAGGAGGCGCCCGCGAAGGCCGAGGCCAACGGCCATGGGAGCGGGGGAGCACCTCCGCCGGCCGGAACGTCCCCTTCGCCGCCACCCGCCGCCAAGCCGGCGAAGACCGGGAAGAAGGACGGCGCGAAGAAGGAATCTCCCCCGGCCGCCACGACGGCTCGCGGTGCGGCGAAGAAGCGCGGTGAGCAGCTCACCCTTCCGGAGTGAACGATGGCAGCAAAGACGAAGACCCGGAGCAACAAGTCGAACCGAGACACGGTGACTCTGTCGAAGATCGAAAAACTCGCCCGCGACGTACTCGGACAGGTGACCAAGGGCAACAACCCCGCCGTCGAGATCCGAACGCGCACGCTGACGAACGTCTCCTTCAACGAGAAAAAGAAGATCATCGAGCTCGGCGATCGCGCTCAATCCCGCGAGTTTTTCAACGCCGCGATGGCCCGTAAGTTCATGCAGACGATGCTCGTGGCCAGTGGATGCAAGACATTGATCGAAGAAGACAAGACGATCAGCATCCGCCAGATGTATTACATGTCAAAGCACACGCTGAAGGGGTCGAGCGAGAATACGTTCGAGGATCAGGTCGAGAGCGACCCCATCATCGAAGACCTCGAAGTCGGCATCGACGCCCTCCGCGAGGAGCTTCACCTATTTGCAAATCGCAAGGGGAGCGCGGTCGGCAAGCTCGTCATCGAAGACGCGGGCGATCGCATCGATTTGGCGCGGATGGGTCGGGGCGGCTGGAGCATTCCGAGCATCTGCGAGCCGGAAGTGCTGAAATTCGTGGAATGCAAGGCGGAGTTCATTCTCTTCGTCGAGAAAGACGCGGTCTTCAGCCGGCTCAACGAAGACGGCTTTTGGAAGAAGCACAACTGCATTCTCATGACGAGCCTCGGCCAGGCCACGCGAGGGGCTCGTCGCTTGCTCCAGAGAATGGCCCACGAGCTCAAGATTCCCGTCTACGTGCTCGTCGATAACGACCCGTGGGGTCTCTACATCTACTCCGTGTTGAAGCAGGGCAGCATCAACCTCGCCTACGAGTCGATCCGGATGGCGCTCCCCAGCGTGCGGTTCCTGGGAATGAGCGCGTTCGACTACGAAAAGTTCGGGCTCACCCCGGCGGTCAAGATCAACCTGAAGAAGGAAGACATCGCTCGCGCCGAGCAGATGAAGGCCTATCCTTGGTTCAAACACCCGAAGTGGCAGGCCGAGATCGAGGCGCTGCTCGAGAACGGGTTCAAGATGGAAGTCGACGGCTTTCTGACGAAGAGCATCTCGTTCATTACCGAGGAGTACCTTCCCAAGAAGCTCAAAGACCGCGATTACCTTCAGTAGGCCGCCTTTGCGCTCCCCGCGCGCCGCCCGGCCCGGTCTGAACCCGCCGCGCCCGGCGGCCATCGGAGCAGTGCGTCACGGCGCCCCGAACCGGACTTCGGGACCAGGGCAGATTGCCCCGCCGTGAATTTCCCTGCATTTCGATGGCGTTTCGCAGAAGGGCGCGGGCACGCGGCGCGCTCTCCGAAACCTGCCCCCGGTGTTTCGAGTGAGGACATGGTGCACAGCTTGCTAACCGCGTTGCCGCCGATGAGTCCCTGCAGCCATGACGAAATGTTGGCGGGACGTAACCACCTGGAACACGCGGTCGGTATGGAGCTGCATCGATGAGAATCGTGACCTTTCCGCTCACACGTCTTTCGCAAAGCGCCCTCGTGGGTCTCGTGGCTCTCGCCGGCGCGATGGGGGCCTCGTGCCACAAGTCGCAAGCCGCCACGGAACCTGCCGGTCCGCAGGCGCCCTCCGGCCAGGTGTGGCTCACGCCGGCTCAAGTCAAAGACGCGAAGATCGAAGTGCAGCCGGTGGCCGAGCACGACGTGGACGACACCATCCTCACGAGCGGCCGCGTGACGCTCGACGACCTGCGATCAGCGCACGTATTTTCACCCGTGACCGGCCGGGTCGTGAAAATCACCGCGCAGCTTGGAGAGCACGTCAAGAAAGGCGACCCGCTCGCAGTGATCGAGTCGCCGGACATCGGGAACGCGGTGAGCGACGTGCACAAGGCCGAAGCGGACCTCATCGCCGCGGAGCACGATTACAAGCGCAAGAAGGGCTTGTTCGAGCAGAAGGCCGGCTCCGCGGCGGACCTGGAGACCTCGGAGGACAGCTGGCGGCGCGCCAAGGCAGAGCTCGAGCGCGCTCGTCAGAAGGCGTTCCTCCTGCGCACCGGTAGCGTCGATTCGGTGACGCAGACGTACACGCTCGCGTCGCCCATCGACGGCGAGATCCTCCTCCGGAACATCAATCCGGGCATCGAGGTCCAAGGTCAGTATACCGGCGGCGCGACGCAGGAGCTCTTTACGATCGGCGAGCTCGACAAGGTTTGGGTGCTCGGCGATCTCTACGAGATGGATTTGGCCCGCGTCCACGTCGGGTCCCCGGCCGAAGTCACGGTCGTTGCCTACAAGGACAAGGCATTCCGCGGTCGCGTCGACTGGGTGAGCGGGATGATGGATCCGAACACGCGAACGGCCAAGGTTCGCTGCACGTTCGAGAACCCCGACCGCCTTCTCCGCCCCGAAATGTACGCGACTGTTCGCGTCTCGGTAGACCAAAAGCGGGCGCTCGCGATCCCGCGCAGCGCCCTCCTGCGCCTCGGCGAATACAAAGTGGTGTTCATCCAAGTCAGCGAAAGCCCGGCGGAGGCCCGATTCGAGCGCGTGCCGGTAGAAGTCGACGAGGGGGAGTCGAGTCCGTGGCTCGAGGTCACACACGGACTGGAAGTGGGGCAGAAGATCGTTGTGAGCGGCGCGATTTTGCTATCGCAAAAGCTGTGAGCGAGCGGGATCCGACTGCGCTCGAAGTCCTTAGTCCGAAGCACGGAACCCGGAGTATTTCGAAGAAGCCATGATCCAACGAATCGTCGCGGGTGCCTTGCGCATGCCGCTCATCGTATTCGTCGCCGCCGTGCTGCTCATCGGGCTCGGCCTGACCGCCTATCAGGCGCTCGACATCGAAGCGTACCCGAACCCGGTGCCTCCGATGGTCGAGGTGATTACCCAGCCCGACGGCTGGAGTGCGGAGGAGACGGAGCGCTACGTCACGATCCCGCTCGAGATCGGGCTCTTTGGGATGCCAGGCCTCGACCACATTCGGTCGCAGTCACTGTTCGGCTTGAGCGACGTCAAATGTTACTTCAACTGGGATACGGCATACAAAGACGCTCGTCAGGAACTCATCAATCGCATCCAGTTCGTCTCCCTCCCGACGGGCTTGCAAGCCGGGCTGTCGCCGTGGAACGCAATCGGCGAGCTGTACCGATATCGCGTCGTCGGCAAAGGGTACACCCTCAAGGATCTGAAGACTGCCGAGGATTGGATTCTCGAGCGCCAGTTCAAACACGTCCAGGGTGTGATCGACGTCACGAGCTACGGCGGGGAAACGAAGCAGTATCACGTCGAAGTCGATCCGTATCGTCTCCGGGGCCACGGCGTGACGCTCGGGCAGGTCACGAACGCGATTCAGAATGCCAACCAAAACGTGGGCGGTCAGCGGTTGCCGATGGGGGAGCAGAGCTATGACGTGCGCGGCATCGGCCTCATCGGGTCGCGGGCCTCCCCCGAGCGCGACATCGACAGCGTCGTCGTTGCCGAGCTGAAAGGCACGCCCGTCCGTGTGAAGGATATCGCCGACGTGGACATCGGCTATGCGCCGCGCCTGGGCATCGTCGGGTACAACGGCGACCCCGACGTCGTGCAAGGGATTGTGCTCATGCGGTACGGCGCAGAGACCCCTACGACGCTTCAAGGCATCCACGATCGCGTGGACTACATCCGCAAGAACCACATCCTGCCGCCCGGCATGGACAGCGAGCCCTATTACGACCGCGGGGCGCTCGTGAAGGTCACGACCCACACGGTGATGGAGAACCTGATTGTGGGAATGGTGCTCGTCACCGTCATCCTGCTCATCTTCCTCGGACACACGGCCGCGGCCCTCATCACGGCGATCAACATCCCGCTGGCACTTCTCATCGCGTTCTGCGGCCTCGTTGCCACGAAAACATCCGCGAACCTCATTTCGCTTGGCGCGGTCGATTTCGGCATCGTCGTCGACTCCACCGTCATCATGATGGAAAATATCTTCCGTCACCTGGGTCCTCACGGAAAGGGCTCGATGCTCGAGCGGATCGAGCAGAGCGCCCGTGAGGTCGCTACTCCGATGACATTCTCGACGCTCATCATCGGCGCCGCGTTTCTTCCCTTGTTCACGATGACGGGGGTGTCGGGCGTGATCTTCGCGCCGATGGCACGTACGTACGCCTTCGCGATTGGCGGCGCGATTTGCCTCGCGCTCACGCTGACGCCCGTTCTGGCCTCCAAGATCATTCCAGCGAAAACGGAGGAAAAAGATAGCTTCGCGATGCGGGGGCTCGCGCATCTCTACAATCCGATGTTCGCGTTCGTCGTCCGCCACGCGCGGTTCGCGGCGCCGTTCGCGGTCGTCCCCATTATCGCGACCATTCTGCTCTTCCCGCTGCTGGGGCGCGAGTTCATGCCCAAGCTCGAGGAAGGCAACTTCTGGATCCGCGCGACGCTGCCGATGTCGATTTCTCTCGAGCAATCGGCGAAATACGTCGGGCGAATGCGGAGCATTCTGCGCGGGTGTCCCGAGGACCCCAACGTGCCGTGCGACGAGGCACATCGCAAGTACCCAGAGGTCGAGACCGTGGTCTCGCAGCTCGGGCGGCCCGACGACGGAACGGACGTCTCGGGCTTTTACAACATCGAGTTTTTTGCGCCTCTACGGCCGTTCGACGAGTGGCCCAGTGGCGTGACGAAAGAATTGCTCACTGACCAGCTGAACAAGGAATTGACCGAAGCTTTCCCCGGCGCGCTCTTCAATTTCTCGCAGTACATCAGCC